>NZ_JBDODP010000013.1:0-83314 GCF_044582135.1 Guyparkeria halopsychrophila
CGACGGAGGAAAGACCGCAGGAGCGTCGGTCGACGCCACCCTTTCGGGCGGTCAGAGCGCGTAGGGAATGCGAATACCGAGGCTGAAATCCGGGGCATCCGGCGTCAGGCCGACACCGAGGGTGGTGACCAGGGTGGTTTTCTTGCCCAGCGCGTACGTCAGACCCAGATTGAACATCGCTGAGTTGCCGTCACTGCCGACCAGGTCAACCCAGCTGTCACCGTCCGCGCGGGTACGAGCCTGTCCACTGATCTGCTGGGAGAACGACATCGACAAACTGGCGCGATCATTCAACGCAAACGCCAGACCCAGGCCCCAGTTCCAGCTGTCGCCGAGGCTGACCGTACCGGGGGTGACGGTATCAGGGTCGTTGTTGAGGTCGTCGAAATCCCGCGACAAATAATGCGTGTAGCCGAAGTTGGCGAACAGCAGGGCCGGGTCGAGCGTCTTGACCATGGATACCGAGCCACCCACGCCCCAAACCCCGTTGCCGGTTGCCTGTTCTTCGGGCACCGCAAAACGAATGAAGTCATCGCCGGGCTTCTCGATCACCCGCCAGTCGGTCCCGTAGGGCTCCTGGCCGGTGGGCGCGATCACGCTGCCGGTCAGCACCACGTCGGGTCGAGTGGCCGTTTCCGGGAACAGTCGATAACTCACGTTGACCGTGGTATCGCCGATGGCCAGATCGCTGCTCTGATCCACCTCGGCGATAGCGGCCGCTGAACCACCGGCACCGCCCTTCTGATAGGTGGTGAAACGCTGAATGAACGGTGCCGAGATGCCGATGTTCCAGCGCGGCGTCAGGCCGTATCGGGCCGCCAGCGTGTACTTGAAGGTATCGGAGGCGACATTGTCGACCGCGATATTGCCAAGAAAGATCGCATCCAGGGCGAGAAAGCCGTTGAGCGTCAACTGCGTGCGATCGTAACGGCTGTATTCCATACCCGCCTCGAGAACAAATGGCCGATCGAAGGCCACGTGTTCCTGCTGCATGAAGTCATCGACACTACGACGGGTGGCCTCTCGCTTGTCCTCGGCGGTTGGCGCCGTGCGTGCTGTTTCTCCGTCCCCGTTCTCGCTGACCGGGGCCTGTGCCGCACTTTGGGGCGCCTGCGCGTCGAGATCACCTTCCGGCGAAACTCCGGCCTCTGACAGACGAGTCTGCGCGGCCATCAACCGGGCATCGATCTCGCGCAATCGCCGCACTTCGTCGACGTAGCGTTGTTTGAGCTCGTCCAGCTCGGAGCGCAGTTGTTGAACGTTATCTGCCTCGTTGGCCGCCCAGGTCATCGGCGCCAACCCCAGGGACACACAAACCGTTAGCGTCGACAATCCCACCGGGACGCGACTCATCAAGCGCCCCGCTCCTACCTTCTTCGGTACTTCCATTGACCCGTCTCCTTGGGAAATTACCCTCGATTGCAAGTCGTTATCAATACAAATCAAATGCCGCCGCGCAATGTGGCCAGCGACTGTCCTACCTGACGTTGCAGGCTTTCACGATTGTTCATTTGGCTTGGATCGATGCCGACCGTCAGGCGCAGCTGATTATTGACCACCTGGTGGTCACCTGCCAACTGGATCGACTGAGTGGCATTACCGGACTGGAAGCCCTGAAAGACACGGGAGTTGCCCAGTTGCATGGTTACACCCGCCTGTCGTCCGCCGTCGGACAGCCCGGAAGTCACCACGGCGCCCCCTTGCTGGGTTTCCACGTTGGAACCGCCGCTCGACGCCGTGCCACCGCGATGCGGCTCGATGCTCACGTCAAAGTGATTCGCGGCACGGTTATCGTTACCCGCCACCTGGATTTGCTGGCGAACACCGCGCGTGTCGTCGGTATTGTTTCCCGCAACCGTATGCGTGCCCGAGGTGGCCACGCTCGGCGAGCCCTCGATCGTCACCGTAGGCGCGAAAGTGATCGTGGGTCGGCCCCCGGCCCGATCGATGCCAACCGTCAGTGCGCCGGACATGGTGCCGCTCGAGGTCTGCCACTGCGTGATCATCTCGACGCCGAAATACATGACGCGGTTGTCGGCAGCGACGAATCGTCCGCGCATCTCGGCCAGTTCCGGATTGGTCAATGACACGATGTAGGGATTGGCGGCAAGCACCTTTCCGCTGATCAACAATCCGGCAACGGCCACGCCGATCGCAACGCCCCCGACCAACAACGCCTTGGTCGGCAGACCGGGCACGTGCCGGTCGTGATCGTGAATCGATGGAATGCTGTTCAAACGCTTGCTATTCATGATATTTGCCCTCAAAGAGCCGTCGACCTCAGAACAGGTCGGCATGCTTAAAACCGAAATCGAGCAGGTCGGCCGTGGGCACCAATCCCGATCGACGATGCAGCTCGCCGCTATCGGGAATGCCGGAGTCCTCCAGCAGCACCGTCTGTCGATCGAACCCGGGCCCGATCACCGCAAACACGGTTTGCGACGGCCAGGCCTCGATGAATTCTTCCGTCGTGTAACGCTTGTTGCCCAGGGCCGGGTCGGCGACGTGAACGTAGCCATTGGCGGCGCTCTTGAGCACGACAAAGTGCTGGTACCCGTTGATGTCCATCAAAACGATCGTGGGGACGCTGATTCGGCCCAGACGAGCAAGATCGATCTCGTAGCCGCGTCCGCGATAGCCGAGTTCAGCCAGGTAATGCTTCATCTCGAGCAGGGAAAAGCCGCGCGTGCGCACCTGCTCGTGATCGGAAACACCCCACATCCCGGCGAGCACCGTCGCCTCGTCCAGGTTCAGGCCGTAGGCGTGCTTCAACAGGGTGGCGAGTGCCGCCGCCCCGCAGGAGAAATCGAATTGCTGACGCACGACGTTGCGATAGCGCCGCTCCAGCATGCTTTCCACCGGCTTTTCCATCACTTGGCCATGCGGCAGGATCCCGGCAAACTGAACATCGGCCGCCTGGACCGGCAAGGCAGCCATCGCGGTCATCAAGCCGGCGGTCATCACGCCGGTTACCGCCAACAGCCCTTTAGACGCGCGATGCGTCCGAGCGGGACCGGGGATAGAGGATGTGATGGACGGTGCCTGCAAGGTGATGCTCCCTGGAAATTCAAAGGTGTTGCTGTGGTCTGTCGTCTTTCCGGACGGCACCGATCGAGTGTTGCCGTCTGGAAAGACGGGGCGCTTGCGCGCCCCGTCGACCGATGGGTTATCGGTTATTAATTACTGCTCGCCGCCGCCGTTGCCAGCGCTACCGCCGACGCAGGTATTGCAAGCCACGGCCATTGAGAGCGAGTTGCTCTGCAGGTTGCCGGTGCCCGAAGCAACGTTCACGCCGATGTTGCCCGAAGCGTTGGAGAACGCGCTGTCTGACAGGAAGGCGTTGTTCTCGGCGTTGACGACCACGTAGCGAGTGGTAGCCACTTCGCCGCTAACACCTGCCAGATCGATGGTGCCGCGTTCACGGAAGCCGATGCTGCCGTTGGCTTCCATGTCAGAGGCGCCAAAGGCCAAAGCCCCGCCGTCGTCGTTCAGGTCGGAACCGCCCTGGGTGGCCGTGTCGAGGTCGAAGTGACCATCAGCATCGCCGTTCGGGTGCGGAGCGTCGTCCCACTGGTCCGGGTAGACATCGCCGATCTGGTCCATCGAGCCGGTGATGTCAGCGCTCATCTGGCCGCTGCCGCTACCGGTGTAAGTGCCGGTACCTGACAGGGTGACTGCCGTGGTCTCGGTGTACTCAGCAACACGACCTTCGTTACGGATGTTGTTGTCGTACGACTCCTGGTTGCTGTTCAGGGAGGCACTAGCCATGCGAGCCGTGGAAACGGACGCGGCCATGGTGTTCTTCTGAGCGTTACCGGTGCCGGAAGCGACGTTGACGCCGATGTTGCCCGAGGCATTGGCAAACGCGCTTTGCTGGACGTTAGCGCCGTTGATGACACCTTCGTTCATCGTCTCGTTGTCGGTGTTGGTCTGGGCAACATTCACTTCAGAGTAGGATTCGCCAAAGACGAAACCGGCGTCTACAGCGGCGAGCGCTGCAGCGTTGTCCTGCACGTTGGTATCACCAGCGGCGACGTTCATGCCGATGTTGCCCGAAGCGCCATTGCCGACGTTGTCGCTGATGAACGCGTCGTTGGTTACGCCGAGGTTATCGACCGTGTTCCCTTGGTTGATCTGACGGTCGTTGGCTGTGGCACCGGCCGAGGCGTTGATGGCGATGTCACGCAACACGCGATCGACCCGCTCCATCTCGTTATGGGTCTTGTTGACCGCGACGTTCTTCTCGACATCAACGTTCTTATCAACATCGATGTTCTTGTCAATGTTGATGTCGTGGTCGACGGCAACGTCGGTGTTCACATCGGTGTTGATGTTCTTGTCAACATCGATGGAAACGTCACGGTCGATGTCCTGCTCGTACTGATCGCCGTAATCGTTGTTGACGTAGTCGACGTAGTCGCCGCCCATCGCCATGGCTGGGCCGGAAATTACCGCTGCAACGGCGGAAGCGACCAATGTCATCTTGAGTTGCGTTTTCATATCATTTACCTTCTTGTTGGGGTTACTTCGATCATGATCTCAGGGTCGTTGGCCGGAAAACGAGAAGTGATTGCCTGTCACGTTTCGGCTTCCCGACACCTGATTGATTTGGAGTACCCCTCCGAATCCGTTAAAGGCGGTGTCCGAGACAACCGCGCTATACCGTCCCGAAGAGTCCTCCCCCGACTGCCCGTCCTGGGCGGCCGAATTCGACGCCTGCACCGTGTTCACCGGTCCAAGCGTACGAATCTCTTTGAATCCCTTGCCTGCTGGGGCAAGGGCCATTGAATTGATCTGGGCATTGCCGTCACCGGCGACCTGATTGACACCCAAGGCGCCATGTCCGCGGGAAAATGCCTGCTCATCGATAACTGTCTGCGCGTTCATGAACGCGGGTATCACCAAGCCCGGGTTGTCGATACGTTGCGCGGCCTGGATCGTGCCGTTCAGAGCCCGTAGGTTGGCCTGCAGGTTCGCGGAACCCGCCGCCGCATTCACCGCCACGTTGCCGGTCGCCCCTTGGGCGAAGCGCTCTCCAATGTGGTTGTTATTGAGTACGCCCATCATCCAGCTGTAATCGTCAGAGTCCGAGGGAGCGTCGTCAGCACGCGCATCGCCGGCGTAGATCATCTGGGCGGTCATCGCCAGGGCGAACAGGCCGAACGCCACCAAGGCGAATCGAACCAGGCGTGTGAAGTCGATCATCTGCTTGTTTTGCGTAGCCATCAGCGTTGCCCTCCCATCAGACCTGAGCTGGACAAGGCACCGGTCACCGTCGAGCCGATCGATCCGGTCGCCGAGCCGATCGCACCACCCGCAGCGGAGGGCGCGGAATCGCTACGGTGCGTCGAGCCACCCATTTGTTGCTGGGTGATCGAGGAAATCGTTGCGCCAAGGCCGGTGGGGACGACAGGACTACTGTTTGCCCCGGCGGCTACCTGGCCGTAACCATTGGACGAAATTTCCAAATTAGAAAAACCTTGGTCCAGTTCCGATTTCGGACTGGCATCGATCAACAAGGCTTTCCCGGGCTGCTTGGAGCGCACTGCCGGGCGGGCCGGTACGGCCCGTAGCATGACGATCTCGCCCGGCTTGGCCTCGACGGCAGAACGGGACCCAGCGGCAAACGCGTTGCCTGATATCATCAGTGCGACCAGCGCACCGGTAGTAGCCAGCACCAGCGTGAGCGGGATCTTGACGTCGTGCGGGAAGCGTCGCTCCTGCGTCCCTTGACCGCCGTTGGCGATCATCCGGGTCGTTTCCGTCAAGGTGGTTTTCTGTTTGCCAATCGCGTTGTTCATGATCTGGCTCCGTGGAATGTGTCGGGGAGCGGTGCCCCCATGGCCAACAGGGTTGCAAGAGCTGGGCCAATAAAAAGACTGTTTGATAAACAGATGGTTAAGTGACGCTGATGGTGTGATGAGGCCGAAGTGTCGCGGCATTGATACACCGCATAAGGCGGCAGATGGCGAATACGCGCTTGTGGCGCATTTCCGTGATTTCCCACGTGTTTCAGTTTCGATACACCGCGTTCGTGGTGTACGAAGGCGTACCAGAATGGCAAGGCGCTGAATCGCACCCGCAAGCGCGATCGACGGAAAAATGCAGGGGAAATGGAGAGCGATTGCAGCGATGCAACGCTGAGGATCAGGCGGATTTGAGCCGGCCCAAGGGGACATGGACCCGGCTCATTGCGTAACCAGGGATTAGTCGACTGACAGACCGTGTTTACGGATCAGTCGATGCAGGGTGCAGCGGGAGACATCGAGCAGCCGGGCGGCCTCGGTCACGTTGTTCCCCGCCTGGGCGGTCGCCTGGGCAATGACGCTCCGCTCGGCAAGATCCCGAGCACGCGCTAGCGAAGGAACGTCGGGTTCGTCTTCGTGATAGGACTTGATCTCGGGTAACGACACCGTACTGCTATCTGCCAGGACGATGCCGCGACGCAGCCGGTTCATCAGTTCGCGAATGTTGCCCGGCCAGGCATAGGTACGCATCGCCGCTTCGGTCGCCGGACTCAAGCGCTTTCGCACCACCCCGAGCTCATTGCAAAAACGCTCCAGGTAGAACTGAGCCAGCTCGAGCACGTCGCTACCACGATCGGCCAATGGCGGCATGTCCAGGGGCAATACGTCGAGCCGGAAAAGCAGATCCTCACGGAACGTGCCATCGAGCACCGCATGGGTCAGGTCGATGTGCGTGGCGGCGATGATGCGGACATCAACCGTCACCGTGGTCTCGCCGCCAACGCGCTGGATCTCGCCCTGTTGGAGAAAGCGCAGCAGGTTGACCTGCACGTCCATCGGCAGATCGCCGATCTCGTCGAGAAACAGGGTGCCGCCCTGCGCCTGTTCCACCCAGCCGATTCGTCGCTTGGCCGCACCGGTAAACGCGCCCTTCTCGTGGCCGAACAGCTCGGACTGAATCAGGTTGGGGCTCAGCGTGCCGCAGTTGACCGCGACGAATGGCTTGTCGGCTCGTTCGGATTGCCGATGAATCGAGCGGGCGGCAAGCTCCTTGCCGGTACCGGTGGGACCGGTGATCAGCACCGGCAGGTTGTTGCCGGCATAGCGGTGTACCTTTCGTCGCACCGACTGTATGGCCTCGCTATGGCCGATGATTTCGTTGCTGCCGCCCCCAGGACCGCTGGCGTCGACACTCGCGACATGCAAGTCCGCTATCCGCGCCATGGTCCAGGCGTGCCCGATCGAAAAGGTCAATCGGGTGGGTTCGATCGGGGCAAAGCAGAAATCGAAGAAGTAGGCGTGCAGGAAACTGGCGTAGTCGGGGTTGTCGGCCTGCGGCTTTTCGATGATCGCCACCAGTTGCAGGCAAGGGAACTGCCGGCGGAAGGCAGGCAGCCAGCTCATCGCCGACTGCATGCCGCCGCGAAGATCGATCAACGCCACCCGAACGCAATCGCTCTTGATTTGCCGGCGCAACTGATCCGGGTCTTCGACGCCGACAACTTGCCAGAAGAACGGCTTGGCGATCTGCCGAACCTCGTCGATCCCTTCCTGGCCACGCAAACTGAAGATCGGCAAGCGCCGGAACATGCAACTGTCGTCATTCATCGCTGCGGTTTTCCTCGGAACATCCATATTCGGAACATCCGTATATCGAGCGCCCGGCCGTCCGATGACTTCATCGCAACTCGCTCCGGTCGAGCCCTCTGCTACAACATTTATAGTGGAAATACGTTCAACTCCTCGCTTTCCGGTAACACAATCTGTTGTGATCGCTGACACTCGGTCGTTCGATCCGAACCTGAACCCAGGCAAGGCGAATCTTTTTCAGAAACCCAGTGTCTTACTGCAGGTTGGGGCCTGGCTCGGATATCGTCTGTTCGCTAACGCACACAACGTTGGTCTGTTAGCAATTCCAGCCGACGCTTTATCGTGGGTGCCTCGAGGGGGAGTAGACTTGGATGATGTGACCCAGGCGAGACCCCACCTGGCGCCGACTTCGAGAGGCACTCTGGAACGCGCGTCTGTCAAGGAGACAATATGACCAACAAGCACGGTGACCCGAATGCCGAAAACCATGAGCTACTGCGCCAAAGTGCCCGGAACCTCATTGAACAGGGTGTGGCACCGCGTAGCAGCGGCGGCAAACTCACCGTGGATGCTCTGCGGGTGCTGTTCGAGCGTGCCAGAGATCCGGAATCCGCTGCCGACGCCCTCAAGCTGCTCCATGAGCTGCAAACCTATCAGGTCGAACTAGATCTGCTGTACGAGCAGCTTCAAGCCAACGAGCACGAGCTCAGCGAGGAACTCGCTCGATACCGCTCGCTCTACGAACAGGCGCCTGCCGCCTATCTGATCGTGGCCAACGACGGTGAGATTATTGAAGGCAACGAGGCCGCAGGCGTGCTTTTCGGCAGCCTAGCCACGGATCTTGCGGACAAAGCCCTCGGCGCACTGCTGGCACCGGGGCAGGAAGGCGCTATCAATGCCCTTCTCAGTAATCTGGGGAAACAGGGCCCAGCGAATGCGACGTTTGAACTTGCCGATCGCCGGCAGGTAACGATCAGCGCACGGTCTGCATCTACCGGTGACCGTGTCCTGCTGATACTCACTGAAGCCACGACTCACTCCGCGACGTCCTGATGTATATCGTTGGCATTGGCGCCTCCGCGGGTGGCTTGGCGTCGTTCGAAGCCTTTTTCGACAACACGCCCCGCGACACGGGCATGGCATTTCTGGTCGTCCAGCACGTCGACCCGACCCAGGAATCGCTGTTGCCGGAGCTCCTGCAGCGCCATACCGAGATGCCGGTGCATGAAGCCCACCAGGACATGCCCATACACGCGGATTCGGTCTACGTCATCCCCCCAAATCGGGAGTTGAGGGTATTCAATCAGACCCTGAAGCTGAAGGAGCCAGAGGAGATCCGGGGGCTGCGCCTGCCCATCAATGTGCTGTTTTCATCGCTGGCCAGCGCCCACAACGAAAGGGCCATTGCCGTCGTGCTCTCGGGCATGGGGTCTGATGGCACTCTGGGTCTGCAGGCCATCAAGGCCACGGGCGGGCTAACGGTGGTGCAAACGCCCGATTCAGCGCAGTTCGACGCCATGCCGAAAAGTGCCATAAAGGCAGATTGTGCCGATATTGTGGCGCCTCCAGATGAAATGCCGGCTCGCATTCTGGAGTATGTCCGGCGGGTGCTTGAGCCGGGTGAGAGCCCTGGTCGTGATCACCAATCCCCCGAGTCCATGACGCGACTGGCCCCCCTCCTCAGCGTGCTGCAACAGCATACCCGGCATGACTTTTCTCACTACAAACCCTCGTCCCTCAACCGACGGATCGAGCGCCGCATGGCGATCCATCGGATTTCGGATCTGTCCGATTACACCCACTTCCTGGCCGATAACAAACAGGAAGTACAGATGTTGTTCCGGGAACTGCTGATCGGCGTTACCGAGTTTTTCCGGGATCCTGACACCTGGGATTATTTAATCAAAGATGTCCTGCCAGACCTGATCGCCAACCAACCACCGGAACAAACCCTACGAGCCTGGGTGGTGGGTTGCTCGACCGGGGAAGAGGCTTATTCCCTGGCCATGGCATTCACCGAGGCACTGGGACGGGCTAAACCCGCGCGCAAGCCGAACCTCCAGATTTTCGCCTCCGACATCAGCCCGGACGCAATTACCGTGGCGCGCCGGGGACAGTACCCACACAGTATTGAAAAATCCGTGTCCAAGAGCCGACTGGCGCGCTTTTTCATCAAAAACGACGACCATTACCAGATACGGCCGTCAATACGCGAAAAGATCTTGTTTACGCCGCACGATGTCATTCTTGACCCACCATTCACCCGGCTGGACATTATTACCTGCCGCAACCTGCTGATTTATTTCGACGCGACGCTGCAGCGGCAGATACTTCCCTTGTTCCACTACAGCCTTCGCCCCAACGGATTGCTGATGCTGGGCACGTCGGAAACCATCGGCCGGACGACGCATCTGTTCGAACCAATCAAGCCTAGGATGCGACTTTACCGATACAAACCCTGTTCATCCGTCTGCCATGCTGACATCCTGCTCAAAGCTTTCCCGCCAATGTCCAACTTGCACAAGACACGCCACATGCCATCCAACGCGAATCCCTCGCAGGAGACTACCAACACCCTTCAGTCCGCCGCGGACCATGTGCTCCTGCAGTCCTATGCCCCCGCCGCCGTAGTCGTCAATGATGATGCTGATATCGTGTATATCAGTGGGCGCACCGGTAAGTATCTGGAGCCCGCGGCCGGCAAAGCCAACTGGAACATTCATGCCATGGCCCGTGACGGTCTGCGTGAAGCGCTATATACCGCCTTGCAGCAGACCTCGGACCAATCGGAACCGCTCGAGCTTACCGCGGTGCCGGTAAAGACCGACGCCGGCACCCAGGCCGTGGATGTGACCATCCAGGCCCTCAGTGAACCCGATGTCCTGAAAGACATGACCATGGTCGTGTTCCGCGATACCAACACACCGACTGTGTCGAGCCGCCGAAAACCGGCCGGGGGCGCCGAATCGGATCGCGCGGCCGAGAGCCTGAGGTATCAGAAGGTCATTGAAAGCCTGCAACAGCAGGCAAAATCCACGCGGGAAGAATTGCAGGCGTCCAACGAGCAGCTTCAGTCCGCCAACGAAGAACTACAGTCCGCCAACGAAGAGCTGACGACTTCCAAGGAAGAAATGCAGTCGATGAACGAGGAACTGCAGACCGTTAATACCGAGTTGCAAACCAAACTCGACGACCTGGCACTCGCTCAGAGTGACATGCAGAACGTGCTCAACAGCATCGAAATCGCGGTTCTCTTCTTGGATAAGGACCTGAACGTAAGGCGTTACGCCGAGCAGGCCACAGAAATTATCAACCTGCGCAAAAGCGACATCGGCCGCCCGCTCAGCGACCTGACTTCCAGCCTGCGTTACCCGGAACTGGAGGAGGACGCCCGCAAGACCCTCGACAGCCTCACGATCATCGAAAAGGAGATCACCACCAACGATGATCGCTGGTATTCGGTCAAAATCCGACCCTACCGCAGGCAGGATGATGTGATCGACGGCGTGGTCATCACCTTGGTCGACATTACCGAAACAAAGAAATTGGAATCCTCGTTACGGGAAACACCTCAGACCTAATGCTTGTGCTGCCGAATGCCTTTAAAAGTGGATCACTGGAGCGAACGTCTGCATGGGAGAATAAAAGATTTAATTTGGTGTTTGCGGGAATATTAGAACGACCCGGATCCGATTCCTGGGGGCGCTTCGCGCAGATTTGTCCGCAGCACCTCGGATCAACAAGCCCGTCGTAGTCTGATACGTTTTCAACCAGCATTTTTATCGCCATCAAGACGGTGTCTATGATCAGCACATCACCCTTCTACGAGCAGAACCTGCTGTTGGCCACCCTGCCCGACAGTGCCAAAGCGCGGATTTTCCCGCACCTCAAACTGGTCGAAATGCACCTCGGCGATTCGATTCACGAATCGGATCAGTCGATAGAGTTTCTGTATTTCCCGACCAACTGCATCATTTCGCTGCTTTACGTGATGCTTGACGGCTCCTCCGCCGAAATCTCGGTCGTGGGAAATGAGGGTATGGAGGGCATTTCCGTGTTGATGGGTGGCGACAGCACCCCCAACCGCACGGTCGTACAAAGCGAAGGATTCGCTTACCGGCTGCCGTCATCGGTACTCAAGGCTGAGTTCGACAATGATGCCGACGTACGGCTGTTGATGTTGCGGTTCGCCCAGGTGCTGATTACCCAGATGTCCCAGACGGCCGTCTGTAATCGCCATCACTCGATCGATAAGCAGTTGTGCCGCTGGTTGCTGTTATCGCTCGACCGCCTCCAAGGCAACCAGTTGAACATGACGCAGGAACTTATCGCCAAGATGCTGGGTGTCCGCCGCGAGGGTGTCACCGAAGCCGCAAGCAAACTGCAGAACCTGGGGATTATCGAATACCACCGCGGGCGCATCACCGTGCTGGACCGACCAAGGCTGGAAGAACATAGCTGCGAATGTTACGCCGTGGTCAAGCGTGAAACCGACCGCCTGATCTCTAGTCACTACCGGTATTGAGTCGGTCATTGGTGGCTTGCACCCCTTGGCAGTGCGCGCACTGCAGCCGGCTTCTTGTTCAATAATTTAGTGTGGTACATGGCCTTATCCGACTTTTTCAGGAGTTCATCGGCGGTCGCCCCATCGTCGGGATACACGCCCACCCCGATACTAATCTGGAGTTGAACCTCGTAGCCATTGATTACCATCGGGACATTAGCGGTTTCGCGTATCTTGTTAGTAACGGCGACGGCCTGACCCGGCTGGTCGATCTCCCCTAACAACACCACGAACTCATCGCCTCCATAACGGCAGACCGTATCCGTTGTCCTCACGCTATTTTTCAGTTTTAGTGCCAAATCAACCAGCAGGCGGTCACCGCCGTCATGGCCGAGCCAGTCGTTGATCGTCTTGAAATTATCAATATCAATGAACAGCAGGCCCATCTGTTTGTCGTGCCGCCTTGCCAGTTCCAGAGATTGCTTGAATCGCTCGAAAAAGGCGTTGCGATTGTAGAGGCTGGTAAGGGCATCATGCCGCGCCAGGTACTCCATCCGAGTCGTGGCTTCTCGGGAAAAACGCGCGTCATGGAACACGATCACCGCGCCGGTAACCACACCATAGCGGTTACGTATCGGTGCTGCCGAATCCTCGATTGCCACCTCCGAGCCGTCTTGGGCCACCAACAGGGCGTTTGCTTCCAGAGCGACAATACTGTTGGACTGAATGGCACGCCGGGCGGGATCGGCTACCCGCTTTTGGCCGTCAGCACCCACGACGTGGAAAACGTCACTCAAGGGCCGTCCGACGGCGTCCTTGCAGCTAAATCCGGTCAATTCCTCCGCCACGACGTTCATATAGACGACGCGGCCGTCAATATCGGTACTCAATACCGCATCGCCGATGGAATTCAGGGCCACCTGCGCCCGGTCCTTTTCCTCGGATAATTGCTCCTCAGCCTTTATCCTCGCCTCCTCATGCGCCTTGTAGACGCTTATGTCTTCTATCGTGTGCACGTACCCGAGATCGGGGAGCTTCTCGTTCAGCAGGGCCGCGTTGCGGCGAGTCCAGATAACCTCGCCGGTCGGACTCTGCATACGCGTCTCGAACATGAATGGCTCCAGCTCCGCCAACGCGGCAATCCAGTGATGGAACGCTTCCTGCTGATCGTGCGGGTGAATCACCGCACTCCAGAGCGAGCCAAGGATCTCCTCCTCGGACCATCCACAGAGTTTCTGGTAGGCCTTGTTGCTGTAAAGGCATTTGCCATCCCGATCGGTCACCAGAATACCCATCGGCAATGCATCACCCAAAGGGATGCTATTACTTTGAGCCACATAGGATTTCGTATCGTCCGCGAATGGAAGAAAGGCGCGAGAATGCGACATAACCTGATCCTTGTTTTTCATAATAAGCTCGACAACTCGACTCTCTCGATCGCCCATTCGCTTGCCATCGCTGGCACTCGGTTGCTCAATCCGATCCCGATCCCGGGATTCGAACATTGTTTTCAAACCGGGCAGCGCCCCCATTGAGGAGCGCTGATTGGCGTTCCGTGGGCCGGATCGGGCAGTCAACGTGGTCGTCGGACGGGTCGATGTTCCACCGACTGGATACCGCCCGTCGAGATGATGACCTGTATGTAGACATGATCCGGCTCTCAACGTGGATGGGAGCGTCGTGCCCCACGGCTGACACCTGAGCAAAAGCGGGGCCAAGTATTGGATAGGCGAAGAATCAGCTAGTTAGCCACGGTCTGTGACTGAACCGACAGCAAGTGTTGAATTGTTGATACACCCGGCAACGGGTCGTATAGCGGCCCAGCGATCAAGGCGTGGTTTGTGACATTGGGCCTGTCGCAGTATTGATACAGCAGGAAGGTTGAAAGCCGGACTTGTCGCATCCGCAATGCAACGTAAACGTCACCACAGCCCGCTCGCAACGGCATCGGCCCACACCAAGGGCACGGTGTCGCATCTGGGTGACAGCGGGGGCGAAGAGAGGTGTTCGAGAATGGTGAGACAGGCGGGAAAGACGCGCGGGACTGGGCGACCCGCAACCCGCGTACGGCGTATGCCGTACGGCCAATCGATCAGTCGATCGACATCCCGTGTTTACGGATCAGACGGTGCAGGGTGCAGCGGGAGACGTCGAGCAGCCGGGCGGCTTCGGTCACGTTGTTTCCCGCTCGAGCGATCGCCTCGGCGATGACTCTCCGCTCGGCAAGATCCCGAGCACGCGCTAGCGAGGGCACGTCGGAGCCATCGTCGTTATAGGATTTGATCTCGGGTAAGGACACGGTATCGCCCTCCGCCAGTACGATGCCGCGACGCAGCCGGTTCATCAGTTCGCGGATATTGCCCGGCCAGGCATAGGTACGCATCGCCGCTTCGGTCGCCGGACTCAAACGCTTTCGCACCACCCCGAGTTCATTGCAAAAACGCTCCAGGTAGAACTGAGCCAGCTCGAGCACGTCGCTACCACGATCGGCCAATGGCGGCATGTCCAGGGGCAATACGTCGAGCCGGAAAAGCAGGTCCTCACGGAACGTGCCATCGAGCACCGCACGGGTCAGGTCGATGTGCGTGGCGGCGATGATGCGGACATCAACCGTCACCGTGGTCTCGCCGCCAACGCGCTGGATCTCGCCCTGTTGGAGAAAACGCAGCAGGTTGACCTGCACGTCCATCGGCAGATCGCCGATCTCGTCGAGAAACAGGGTGCCGCCCTGCGCCTGTTCCACCCAGCCGATTCGTCGCTTGGCCGCACCGGTAAACGCGCCCTTCTCGTGGCCGAACAGCTCGGACTGAATCAGGTTGGGGCTCAGCGTGCCGCAGTTGACCGCGACGAACGGCTTGTCGGCTCGTTCGGATTGCCGATGAATCGAGCGGGCGGCGACTTCCTTTCCGGTCCCGGTAGGGCCGGTAATCAGCACTGGCAGATCATTGCCGGCATAACGGTGTACGTGTCGGCGGATCGCCTGCATGGCCTCGCTTTGTCCGATCAGTTCGTTCGTTACAACATTGCCAAGATCGAAGCCGAATCCGTTCGCGGTATGCAAGTCAGCGACCCGCGCCATGGTCCAGGCGTGCCCGATCGAAAAGGTCAATCGGGTGGGTTCGATCGGGGCAAAGCAGAAATCGAAGAAGTAGGCGTGCAGGAAACTGGCGTTCTCGGGGTTGTCGGCCTGCGGCTTTTCGATGATCGCCACCAGTTGCAGGCAAGGGAACTGCCGGCGGAAGGCAGGCAGCCAGCTCATCGCCGACTGCATGCCGCCGCGAAGGTCGATCAGCGCCACCCAGACGCTCTCGCTCTTGATTTGCCGGCGCAACTGATCCGGCTCCTCGACACCGACGATCTCCCAGAAGAACGGCTCGGCGAGTCGCCGCACCTCGTCGATCGCGTCCTGCCCGCGTAAGCTGAGCATCGGCAAACGTCGGAAATTGCAAAACTCGTCATTTGTTGCAGCGGTTTTCATCGGTACATCCATACGCCGATCTCCCGTCTTGAACTATTGTCGCCCGATTCCCGAGCGATATAGTCAACATAGCGCAACAGTCTAATCATATGCGTTTTTGTTTCGATTTGCGTACCTTCGCTCATCCGAGGCACGGCCAGAGACAAAGTGTCGGCCAGTGACACGACAAGGACTGTCGCGTTTTCCCCACAGCATTCCATCCCATACACTTTCCCGACCAGACACTAACCGGAAGACATGACGTCTTGACTCATTCCTCGGACGCCCACGCCCCGATCATCCCCGGCTTTATCGTGTTGCAGGGCAACCGCCTCGAAGGTCTTCGGGATCTGCTGGTCCAATGGCTGGAGCGGGCGCCGCTCGCCCCGTTGGAAGACGAACGCATCCTGGTGCAGAGCAACGGCATGGCGCAGTGGCTGCGGTTGGCCCTGGGACGATCGCGCCGGGATGGCGACCATGGGGATGGCCGTGGGGATGGCCATGGGGGTGGATTGGGTGTCGCCACCGCCATGGACCTGCTGCTCCCCGCCCGGCTCCAGTGGCAGTGCTACCGGGCCGTGTTGGGCCGCAAGGCCGTCCCCCCCGAGGCCCCCCTGGACAAGCCACGTCTGACCTGGCGACTGTTGCGGCTGCTCAATGACCTGGAAAGTGATCCGGCCTTCGAGACCCTGTCGCACTACATTGCCGGTGACGAACACCGCGCCTACCAGCTTGCCGCTCGGCTGGCCGACCAGTTCGACCAATACCAGGTCTACCGCGCCGACTGGCTCGAGCGCTGGGCCAACGACGAGGCCACCTTGCCCGGTCCGTTGGGAGAAGCCCCGACCGTGCCCGCCGGTGCCAGTTGGCAGCCGGCCCTGTGGCGCGCGATTCTCGATGATCTCAGCACTCATCCCCCACAAACCGACGAGGGCAACATTCCAACCGGGTTTGCCGGCCGGGCGCTGGTACACCGCGCGTTTCTCGACCAGGCGGCCCGCCTGCCCGAACGCCCGGCGGAGCTGCCGCGCCGCATTGTGGTCTTCGGCGTTTCCGCCCTGCCCCCGCAGGTGCTCGAGGTGCTGGGCGCGATCTCCCGCTGGACCCAGGTGATCTTCTGCCTGCAAAACCCCTGCAAGCACTACTGGGGCGACATCGTCGAGGACCGGCACCTGTTCAAGGCCGCCTACCGGCGGATCACCGAACGCAAGATCGACGCGACCCTCGATGATCACGCCCTGCATCAGCATGCCCACCCCCTATTGGCCTCCTGGGGCAAGCAGGGCCGTGACCTGGTGCGCCTGGTCGACGAGTTCGATCAGGCGCCCGAGCGGGAGCAGGGCAGCGAGGCGCTCAATATTGATCTGTTCGACGAACCGCAGCCCGTGCACCTACTCGGCCGGATTCAGGCCGACCTGCTCGACCTGCGCCCGATGAACGAAATCGAGGCCGAGGCACGCCGAATCGACCCCGCCGATGCCTCGCTGCGATTCACCATCGCCCACAGCCCGCTGCGTGAAGTGGAGATCCTGCAGGATCAACTGCTGGCGGCATTCGACGCCGAGCCGTCGCTGCGCCCGCGTGACGTGATCGTGATGGTGCCGGACATGGCCGACTACGCCGCGGCGATCAGCGCGGTATTCGGGCGCATCGATCGCAACGACCCACGTCACCTGCCCTTCGCCATCTCCGATCGCCCCGAGCGCGAGACGCACCCGATGCTCCGCGCGCTGGACACGCTGGTGCATCTGCCCGAGGCACGCCTGACGGCCAGCGAGGTGATGGACCTGCTCGAGGTGGATGCATTACGGGCGCGGTTCGGCATTGCCGCCGACGATGTCGCGCTGTTGCGTCACTGGATCGAGACCGCGGGCATTCGCTGGGGACTCGACGGCGATCACCGCCCCGATTTCGGCCTGCCGGCGGGCATCGAACAGAACAGCTGGCGTTTCGGCCTCGAGCGGCTGCTGTACGGCTATCTGGCCGGCGCGGAAGACGATTGGGAAGGCATCGTGCCGGTCGGCGGGATGGACGGCATGAGCGCCGCGGTGATCGGGCCGCTGTACTCGCTGGTCGACGCACTCGGGCGCTGGCGCCATATTCTCGGGGAAAGCCACTCCCCCCAGGGCTGGGCGGCCTGCTTCGAGGAGCTGGTCGATACGTTCTTTGCCCCCGACGCCATCCCACCGAACGAGGACGAGACCAACCCGCTGGCCGCACGCGAGTCGGCGGCCAGTCTGCGCGACCGTGTGCTAGACGCCACGACCGGTTGGCTCGAGGACTGCCGCTCGGCGGCCTTCGATCAGCCGATCGGTATCGAGACGGCTCGCAGTGCCTGGCTCGATCGCCTGGACGAGCACCGCCTCAACCAACGATTCCTGGTCGGTGCGGTGAATTTCGCCACGCTCATGCCCATGCGCGCCATCCCGTTTCGCCAGGTCTACCTGCTCGGGATGAGCGACGAGGCCTATCCGCGCCGCCAGCCGGCAGCGGACTTCGACCTGATGAGCGGGCGTTACCGTCCGGGCGACCGCTCCCGGCGCGAGGACGACCGCTACCTGTTCCTCGAGGCCCTGCTTTCGGCCCGCGACCGGCTGTGGATCAGCTGGGTGGGCCGCGATATCCGCGACAATCACGAGCGACCGGCATCGGTGCTAGTCAACCAGCTGCGCGACCACATCGACCGCGGCTGGTCGGTCGCCGGTCAGGACCATGCCCAGGGTGATGGCCCGAATGATGGCCCGGGTGATGGCCCGGGTGGTGGCCCGGGTGATGGGAAGGCATCCCAGGCACTGACGACCGAGCATCCGCTGCAGGCCTTCAGTCGGGACTACTTCGCCCCGGAGCACCCCGAGCTGTTCAGTTACGCCACCGAATGGCACCAGGTTCACGATGCCCTCGAGCCCAGCCTGGCCAACTCACCCCTGACCGAAAGCGACGAGTCGCCTCCGCCCTCGCTTGCCGATCTCGCCCAACTACTGAAAAAACCCTGGCGCGTCTATCTCGGCCGCCATCTCGACGTCCCGCCGCGCCGGCAGATCAGCCTGCCGGAGGACGACGAGCCATTTGCACTCGATGCACTGGGTGAATCGCAACTCAGTGCGCAATTGCTCGATCGGGTGGTCACTCGCCTGACTCGCGAGCCGGTGGAAACACTGACGCCCGAACTCCTCGAGCAACGCCTGCCCGAGTGGATCGACGACGCCTTGCAGCGCATCGCCGGTAGCGGGCAATTACCCCTGCCACCCTTCGATGAGCCGCTGCGCCGCGAGCATGGCGAGGCCGTCAGTCGCCAACTCCAGACCTGGGCGGCCTTTCAGACCCGTTACCCCGAGACCCTGGCGGGGTTCCATCCGGCCGAGCACCTTTCGGGAAGTGGCGACGAAGTGCTGACCGGCGAGATCAACGATATCCGTCTCGGTGACGATGGCGCGGTCCGCCTGAAGCTCGTTCCGGGCGCCTTGCACAAGGGCAAGGAGCTGAAATGGCATCGCCTGGTCGGCGAATGGCCCTACCACCTGGCCGCCCAGCTCTCGGGCCGGCCGGTGACCACCTTCCTGATCAGCGAGTCGGACGCGCACCGAGAAGCGCTCAGCGAACGGCCGGTCGCCATGCAACCGCTCGCCCCGGAGGCCGCCCGCGCCCACTTGCTGGCATTGATCGCCTGTTGGCACCGCGCCAGCCGCGAGCCATTGCCGGCCGAGCCGCGCACCCAGATCGCCTGGCTGACGGCCAAGGACGATTTCAAACGCCGGAGTTCGGCCCGGGCGGCCTTCGAAGGCAGCGCCCAGTACGATGCCGACCTGACGCGATTGTGGCCCGATTTCAACACTCTCGCGGCCCAACCGGATTTCGACGGGCTCGCCCAATCGATCTATCTGCCGTTGGCAAAGACCACCCGCGGCGAGCATCAAAAAGGTCTGCTGACCGAGGGAGAGGCATGAACCAACTCGACCCGATCACCTTCCCCCTGCGGGGCAGCCGCCTGATCGAGGCCAGCGCCGGCACCGGCAAGACCTTCACCATCTCGTTGCTCTACCTGCGACTGGTCCTGGGTCATCGTGGCCCCGACCAGCGGGACGCCCGGCCACTGACCCCACCGGAAATCCTGGTCAGCACCTTCACCGAGGCGGCGGTTGCCGATCTGCGCGACCGGATTCGCAGCCGCCTGCAACAAGCCGCCTGGTTGTTCGCCGGCAGCCGCATACCGACAAACGTTGACAATCCGTTGGCACAAATCGACACCCCGCTGCGCAACCTATATGAGGAGTTCAGCGAGACGGAACGCGTCCAGGGGGCCTTCCTACTGCAACGCGCCGCCGAGTGGATGGACGAGGCGGCGATCTTCACCATCCACGGTTTCTGCCAGCGTATGCTGCGCGAGCATGCCTTTCACAGTGGCGCCCTGTTCGAGCAGGAACTGATCACCGACCTCGATCCGTTAATCGGTGACGCCATCCGGGACTTCTGGCGCACCCACGGCTACCCGTTGGCACAAACCGACCAGCGCCTCGCCCAGCAGTTCGCAAGGCTCGTGGAAACGCCGGGCAAGCTCAAGTCCCAGGTCCGGGATTTGATCAAACGCGACGGCAGCCCGCTCGCGATCGGTGATGTGACGGCCGCTTCCTCCGCCGACCTGCCCGCCCCGGCCGACTTGCTCGGCCGACTGGCCGGCGATCAGAAACGCGCCGAGGCGGCCGAGGACCGTGCCCGCCAGGCGTGGCAGGCCGATGTCGGGGCGCTGCATGCGCTCTGGAATGCCGCGCGCGACGGATTGAACAAGACGAGCCACCCCGAGAAGGAAACGGCCGAGGAACTTGAAGCATGGCTGGGCCAAATCGATGCCTGGGCCGCCGGCGAGGGAACACTCAGTGACACCGATCGCCGGAAGCTCGCCGCGCCGAAGACGAAAAAGGGCCACGAACCGCCAACGCACCCGGCACTGGATGCGATCGCCGATTGGAAGCAAGCGCTGGAAGGACTCGACCGGCAAACCAAGGAAATCAAACCCCTGATCCAGGGCTTCGCCGCCCTGTGGATCCGGGAGCGCATCGCGGACCTGCTAGCCGCCCGCCGGGCCATGGGCTTCGACGACATGCTGATCCAGATGCGCGAGGCGGTCGATTCGAGCCGCAACCCGAACGCCCGGGGCATGATCGAGGCGGTGCGCGCCCAGTATCCGGTGGCCCTGATCGACGAGTTCCAGGACACCGACCCGCTGCAGTACGCGATCTTCTCGGCTATCTACCCACTGGGCGAGGCGCCACCGGAGTCGGACGAGCATGCCATTGTGCTGATCGGCGACCCCAAGCAGGCGATCTACAGCTTTCGCGGCGCCGATATCCACAGCTACCTCACCGCCCGTCGGGCGACCGAGGGACGACACGCCAGCCTGCCCTGCAACTTCCGCTCGACCGAGGCGCTGGTCGGGGCCGTCAACCACCTGTTTGCCATTGCCGATCAACATCCCGATGGGGCGTTTCGCTTCCCGGCCCAAGGCAAGGGCAAGGGCGAGGGCGAAGACGAGGGCGAGCGATCGCCGCTGCCCTTCGAGTCGGTCCAGGCCAAGGGACGCGACAGTCGCCTGATCGACGAACGCCGTGACGGCGAGGTGCCGGCACTGACGCTGTGGACGTCGCCGCTTGAGGAACAATGGACCAGCGGTATCTTTCGCGAGCAACTGGCGGTTCGCGCGGCCGGCGAGATCGCCGCGATGCTCAACGCCGGTCAGGCCGGTACCTGCGGTTTTCAGACCGATGACGGACCACGTCAGGGCATCGAGCCACGCGATATTGCCGTGCTGGTTCGAAAGCAGGACGAAGGCAAGTTGATGCGCCGGGTGCTGGCGGACTTCGGCGTGCCGGCGGTATTCCTGTCCGAGCGCTCATCGGTATTCGACTCGGCCGAGGCCGCCGACATGCTGATCTGGCTGGAGGCACTGGCCGAGCCGTCCCGCAGCGATCGGATTCGCCAGGCGGTCGCCACGGCCAGCATGGCCCTGCCGCTGGACGAGCTGGAGGCATATCTTCGCGACGAAACGCGCTTTGACGCCATCTGCCAGCGGTTTCACGAATGGCACCAGACATGGCAATCGCAGGGGGTACTCGCCGCGGTCATGGGCCTGTTGCACCACTTCGCCATCCCCGCCCGACTGCTGGAGGCGGACGAGCGCCAGAATCACCGCGGCGAACGCCGTCTGACCAACCTGCTGCACCTGGCCGAATGGCTGCAACAGACGGATCAGGACGTCGACGGCGAGACAGCCCTGATCCATCGGCTGCACCTGGCCGTGACCGAGGGCGCGGCCGAGCAGGAGATCCGCCTGGAGCAGGACAGCGCCATGGTGCGGATCGTGACCATCCACGGCTCCAAGGGCCTGCAGTATCCGGTCGTCTTCCTGCCGTTTATCGCCCTGCTGGGCACCGAGAAAACCAAGGCCGGCGACCCGACCCGGCGCCATCGAGACGACGGGACGGTCTGGGAGCTGGCACCCGACAAGGAGGCGACCGAGTGCGCGGCACAGGACTCGATTGCCGAAAACATCCGTCTGTTCTACGTCGCGATGACCCGCGCCGAGCACGCCTGTGTGCTCGGGGCCGGGCCGGTCAAGTTCGGCAACGCCAAGGCATTCAATCCCGGCAAGAGTGCCTTCGGTCAGTTTCTCGGCTTCCAGCCGGATGAGACCTGTGAACGCCCCGCCTATCTCGACCGGCTGGCCCGGTGGGCCGAGCATCCGGCCATCCAGATCGAGGCGGTGCCCGAGCCCCGCGATCCGGTCAGCCACCGTTTCACCCCGCCACCGGAGCCAGAACTCCTCGGGCCACGCCAACCGCATTTCGGCGCCTTCGAGCCGTGGTGGATCTCGAGTTTCTCCGCGCTCACCGCCTCGGTCGGTCACGCGACCCCGCTGCCCGCCCCGGAGGCCGCGCGCGATGAAGTCCGCCTCGAGACGCAGAATGTTCCAGATAACACCTGGGCCGACACCGCGCCGGCATCCCGGCCCGCCCCCACGCCGGAAGGCATCCATGCCCTGCCACGCGGCGCACAGATCGGCACCCTGCTGCATGACCTGATCGAGGCGATTGCCGACCAGGGCTTTACCCAATGCGCCGGTCGCCCCGAGAAGGTCCGTCGTTTGCTGGCCCACACCCCCCATCCGGGCCTGCGCCAGCTCGACGAGGATCAGGTCGAGGTGATCGCCGTGTTACTCGACACCCTGCTCGCGACACGTTGGCAGATGCCCGGCCCCGGAGAGGAACTGGCACTCGCCGAGCCGTCGCGTTACCAGGCGGAAATGGAGTTCTGGTTCGCGGTGGAAGGCGCCGACCTCGGGTCGCTCGACCGCCTGGTCCGCGAACACGTCGCCCCGGGCCGGGATCGACCCTCGCTCTCCGGTCAGGCCATCAACGGCATGCTCAAGGGCTTTATCGATCTGACCGTCGAGCATGAAGGGCGCTATTACCTGATCGACTGGAAATCCAACTGGCTGGGATCCGACCAAGAGGCCTATACCCCCGAGGCACTGAAAGACGCCGTCCTCGCGTCGCGTTACGACCTGCAGTTCGTGCTCTATCTCGTTGCCCTGCATCGGCATTTGTCCGACCGCTTGCCCGATTACGACTACGACTGCCATGTCGGTGGTGCCGCCTACGTCTTCCTCCGCGGCATCCGGTCGGCCACCGATGCGCCCAACAATGCGGGCGTCTATACCTGTCGCCCGCCCCGGGAACTGATCGAAGCACTCGATACTCTCTTTACCGGTAACGAGGAGGCGGTGGCATGAGCCAACACCCTGCCCTGACCGATCACGCCGCACTACGGCGCCTGCTCGATCGCTGGGTCGCCGCCGGCTGGTTGCGACCTATCGACCGTGCGGTCGCCGATTTCCTCGCCCATCGCGCGCCCGAGGCCGCCCCGCTGGCCCAGCTGGCCGCGGTACTGGCCAGCCACCAGGGGGGCAGCGGCCATGTCTGCCTGGATCTGGCGGCGGTGCGGGAGAACCCCGACTTCACGCTCCGCATGCCGCCGGCGGAGCCCACGGGGAAAGCCCGCCGGGAGACCGACACCCCGGCCGCCGTGCTGGCCGGTATCGACCTGGCGGATTGGCAACGGGCATTGGCCGAGCATCCGGCGGTCCGCACCCTGCGGTGGCAGGAGGATGACGAGGACCACGAGGGAAAGCCTCTGATACTGGTGGAGGCCGATCGGCCACAGCTCTACTTGCATCGGTACTGGCAGGTGGAAGGCCGCGTGGCCGAGGGGCTCGCCAAACGCGGCGCGGTGCCCCCCCCTTCCCCACAAAGCATGCGCCCGGTACTCGACGCCCTCTATCCCGGCAGCAACGATACCGATGCGACCGACTGGCAGAAGGTCGCCTGTGCGCTGGCGGCACACCAGCCGTTCTCGATCATCACCGGCGGACCGGGCACCGGCAAGACCACCACGGTGGTGCGGCTGCTGGCGACGCTGACCTCGCTGCACCTGGGCGGCGAAAACGGCTCTGCCCTGCCGCGGATTGCCCTGTGCGCACCGACCGGCAAGGCCGCCGCGCGTTTGGCCGAATCCATCGGCGAGAAGGTGCGCGAAATCGCCGCCATCCGCGCCGACGGTTTTGATGCGGAGCACTGGCCGGCCGTGTCCGCTCACCTGCCCGATGAGGTGCAGACCATTCACCGCTTGATCGGCACCCGCCCGCTGGCGGAAAAACCTCGGCATCACCGGGACAACCCGCTCGATCTCGACATCGTCGTGGTCGACGAGGCCTCGATGGTGGGCATGGAGTTGATGGGGCAACTGGTCGAGGCCCTGCCCGCGCGGTGTCGTCTGGTGATGCTGGGTGACAAGGACCAGCTCGCCTCGGTCGAGGCCGGCGCCGTGCTCGGCGAGCTTTGCCACCACGCCGATAGCGCGGATTACCCCGCCGCACTGCGCGACTACCTCCAGGCGACCAGCGGCCAGCCGGTCCCGAACCAGACCTCGGACGACGCGGCGCACGCGGGCCATGCCGATCCGGTCCAGGCCAATTCGATCCAGGCCGATCCAGTCCAGGCACACATCGCCACGCTACGCGTCTCGCATCGCTTCTCCGGAGACAGCGCGATCGGCGCCCTGGCGCGTGCCGTGAATCGGGGTGATCTCGCGGGTGCGACCGATGTACTGGGGGCTCCCGATGATGATCAGGCCTCCAGCGAGGTCGACTGGTTGCTCGACCACCCCGGCGCGAATCACTCCGATCGATTCGTCGCACGGATGGTCGAGGAGTTGCGCCCTTGGCTGTCGATCATTACCGCGCAATCTGACGGCTTCGACCCGGATTCACCCCAGGACGAGGCGATGGTGGTCGAGCTGTTCCGCCGCCATAACGACTTCCAGCTTCTCTGTGCGCTGCGCCGCGGCGTGTCCGGGGTCGAGGGGCTCAATGCCCGGGTCCAGGATTGGCTTTCACGAGAGGGCCTGTTGCCCGCCGCCGAGCAGATCGGGCGATCGACTGCCTGGTACCCAGGGCGTCCGGTGATCGTGACCCGCAATGACGCACAGTTGAATCTCGCCAATGGCGACATGGGGCTGACGCTGCCGACCCGCCTGGAAAACGGGGACGTTGGCCTGCGCGTCGTGTTTCCGGCCGGACCCGCTACGGCCCGGGCCACCGGCCGGCCCGGACGTCGCTTCCACTGGGTCAGCCCCACGCGCCTGTCCGAGGTCGAGACGGCATTTGCCCTGACCGTTCACAAGTCGCAGGGCTCGGAATTCACTCGGGTGGCCATGGTCATGCCCGAACGCAGCAACCCGATCCTTACCCGTGAACTGCTCTACACGGCAATTACCCGCGCGAAACAACGGTTCACCCTGATCTCGCCGATTCGAGCAGGCGACGAGCCCGACCGACAGGCCCGGGCCGTGCTCAAAAGCGCGGTGACCAGCGTCACCCGCCGCTCTGGCAACCTTCAACGGCGACTGGTCCAGCGTCTGAGCGCCTCCGGCAGTGACGACAGGGAGTGGCGCCAAAGCGGATGAGCCATTACGCTAGCCCAACACCCACGCCGACGTAGCAACGCCATGCGCCTGACCCAAGATGATCGCGGTCTCCGATTCGTGATCCGCGACTTCTCCGATTCTCACGTGACCGTCAACGACCAGGTGCTCCGGCAGACCTTCCTGCTGACGCCCGAGTCACTGGATGCCGCCGTGTCGGTTGCCGACCTGGACGCCCTGTCGGAACAGGGTGAATCGCTGCTGCTGCGCGACGACCCGGAAGTGATCATCATCGGCACCGGCAGTCGGACCCGCATGGGCCCACCTGCCCTGTCGGCCGCCCTGATGCGCCGGGGGGTGGGCATCGAATACATGGACACGTCGGCGGCCCTGCGCACCTACACCGTGCTCGCCTCGGAGCTGCGGCGGGTGAGCCTGCTGGTGCTCTTCTGACGGTCCCCGACTCTCTTTCCCCGCTCCCTCTATCACCCCTCGCCTGGACACGATTCCCGAATGACTGAAACCCTGATCCCCGGCAAGGACGCGCCGCTCGAAGACACCATCGCCCGCGTCCAGAACCGCCTGACCGAACTCGGCTTCGACATCGAGCCCAGCCTGTGGCGCAACCCACTGCCCAACTGCTGGTCGGTTCACATCAAGGATCGGGGTTGCCCGGCGCTGTTCACCAACGGCAAGGGGGCAACCCGCGAGGCGGCCCTGGCCTCGGCGCTGGGCGAGTTCGTCGAGCGACTGGCCTCGCAGTACTTCTTTGCCGATTTCCACTGGCACCGGAAACTGGCGAGCGTCGATGGCGACAGCCTGCACGACCCGGCCGAGCGCTGGTTCAGCCTCGAAGGCCCGGGTGAGCGCCCCGACGGGTTGCTCGACGACCGGCTGTGGAGCTTCTACGGTGGCGACACGCTCGAATCCACTGCCGACTGGGCGGATCTCAACAGTGGCGAGACCGACCGAATCTGTGCCCTGCCGTTCGTCCGTCAACGCGACGGGGCGGCGATCTACTTCCCGGTCAATGTCGTCGGCAACCTCTACGTCTCCAACGGGCTCTCGGCCGGCAACACGCTGGCCGAAACCCATACCCAGGGCCTTTCGGAGGTCTTCGAGCGCTCGGTCAAGGAACAGATCATCGTCGAGGGCATTGCCCTGCCGGAGATCCCCACGGAGGTGATGCAGCGCTTCCCGGCCAGCCTCGCCTCCCTCGAGGCGCTGAACGAGTCGGGCTTCGCGGCGCGTGCCTTTGACGCCTCGCTGGGCGGGCGATTCCCGGTGATCTGCGTGCTGCTCTACGATCCGCAAACCGGTGGGGTGTTCGCCTCGTTCGGTGCCCACCCGCGCTTCGACGTGGCGCTCGAGCGCACGCTCACCGAGCTGGTCCAGGGCCGCGATCTCGATGACCTGCACGCCTTCCCGGCACCGACCGCCGACCAGCAGCTCGCGGCCGATCCCGACAACATCGAACTGCACTTCATCGACTCCTCCGGCATTCTGCCCTGGCAGATGCTGCGCGACGCGCCGGACTATCCCTTCACCCCCTGGGGCATGGATGCCGCCGACGTCGCCGACATGACCCGCCACGAGCAGAACGTCGAATACGAAAAGGCGCTGATTGCCACGTTCCACGAGCTGGGCCACGACGTCTACATCGCCGATTTCGAGCACCTGGGCCTGCCAGCCTGCCGGATTCTGGTACCGGATGTCTCCGAGATCTATCCAGTCGAGGAGTTGATCGAGCGCAACAACAACCTGGGCCTGAGGCTGTTGCCCTACTTCCAGCGGCTCGACCGGCTCACCCCTGAGGAAAGCGGGGAGTTTGCCGAGACCGTCGCCGATCTCGCCCTTGATCCGCTCACCCCGGTGACCGACGTGATCGGGCTTTGCGCCGGGCCGGAATCGGTCTGGGCCGGCACGCGCATCGGCGAGATCGAGGTGCTTGCCCGGCTGCATGCCGACTCGGTCAGCCCACGGGAGCCCGAGGAAATCGGCTTGGATATCGATTGGCTGGCCAGCGTCCCGCCGCTGCCCGAACAACGACAGCAGCGCTACCGGGCCGCCCAGGTGCTATGGCAACTGCAACAGGAGGCCGGCCTGACGGCGCAAGCCACACGACAGTCGCTTGCCGCCCTTTTCCCGGGTGATCGGGTCAAGGAGGCCGGGCAGGTGCTCGCCGGGCAATGGGGCTATCATCCGCTAACGCCGCTGGAGCCGGGCTTTCGCAACGAACCCCGCCACGCGGCACTGATCGAGGCCTATCGGCGCGCCTATCGGGCAAAACTCGATCGAAGCGACTGAGCGAGGAGCACTGGACACGCATGGATGCCACGATCTGCCCGAGCATCATCGATCGCACCAACACGGTCGTGGTCGGCCAGCGCCCGGCGATTCGCAAGGCACTGACCTGCATCCTCGCCGGCGGTCACCTGTTGATCGAGGACCTGCCGGGGCTGGGCAAGACCACCCTCGCCCACACCCTCGCCCAGGTGCTCGGTTTGTCGTTCAAGCGACTGCAGTTCACCGCCGACATGCTGCCGGCCGATGTGGTGGGCAGCTCGATTTTCCAACCCGGCGGCACGGGCGCCCCATCGGGTTTTCGTTTCATGCCCGGTCCGGTCTTTACCCAGATGCTGCTGGCCGACGAGATCAACCGTGCCCCACCCAAGGTGCAGAGCGCGCTGCTCGAGGCCATGGAAGAACGTCAGGTCTCGGTTGACGGCAAGCGCTACCCGTTACCGCCAGTCTTCTTCGTCATTGCTACCCAGAACCCGCTCGACCAGGCCGGCACCTATCCCCTGCCCGAATCGCAGCTCGATCGCTTCGCCATGGTGATTCGTCTGGGCTACCCGGATGCAGACACCGAACGCGAAATGTTGCTTTCCGGCGGGGGACGCGCCCACCTGGCCGAGGTCGAGCCGATCGTCGATGCCGAGGGGCTGCAGCGGCTGCAGGCTGAGGCGGCCCGGGTGCACGTCGCCACGCGGATTGCCGGCTACGTGCAGTCATTGTTGGCCGCCAGTCGCGAGGCGCCGGAGTTCCGCGTGGGGCTCTCGCCACGGGCAGGTTTGACGTTGCTGAATCTCGCCCGGGCCTGGGCCCTGATCGACCAGCGTGACCACGTCCTGCCCGACGACGTGCAGGCGGTATTGCCGGACCTGGTCAACCACCGGGTCGGAATGGACGGGCACGATGGCCGCGATGCCGCCGATCTGCTGCTGGAGCGCGTGCCGACACCGTAACCCGCTCCTCGTCCAGCAGAGGCACCATCGAAACGTGCAGAGGTTCCCTTGTGCCCCAGCAGACGCTCTCACCCCTGCAGATCCGTCCGCGCCGATTCGGCCTGGGCCTGGCGATCATTACCGTTGCCATGCTGCTCGCGGCGGTCAACTACGGCAACAACCTGATCTTCTTGATCGCCTTCATGATGATCGCCCTGATGATCAACAGCGCCTGGCAGGGCTGGCGCGCCCTTTCCGGGGTGCAAACCCGCATCATCCCACCCGGGATGCGTGCCGCCGGAGAGGCTGGCACGGTCTCCATCGAATTCACCAGCCAGGCAACCGTGCCGCCGTTACAGGTCGACGCCGGCCTTGAGGAAACCATCGGGTATACCGCCCATTCCCCGCGTGGTTCCACGATCATCTCAATGACCCTGCCCGGCGAACCGCGCGGCTATTTGCCTCTCCCGGAAATCACCCTCGAGACGCCCTATCCGCTCGGGCTCTGGACCGTCCGCCGCCGACTCTCTCCGGGGATTGGCCAGTGGATTCATCCCGCCCCGATCGAAGGCCTCGACCGTGCTAGGCAGACAGAAAGCGACGGTTCGGGCGACCAGTCGAGCCTGGAGGGTGACCCGACGCGCCTGCGCAGCTACCATCCCGGCGATCCGATCCGGCATGTCGTCTTCCGTCACTACGCCAAGACGGGCCAACTGCTGACTCGTCACCCGGAGGCGGACAGTGAACGCCCCGATCCCGAAATCATCGATTACGAGGCATTCGCCGGGCCACGCGAAACCCGTCTTTCGGCCATGACCGAGCGCCTGATGCACCTCGACCTCGCTCAACGGCCCTGGGTGCTGCGCCTACCCGACGAGGACGATCTCACTGCATCGGCCAGCGCAAACCTCGATCAGCGATACCAGACCGCCCTGCAGCGATTGGCCCGTTTCGGCCGGCAGCGCGACGAGCAGGGCTTTGACCTGTGCGTCGACCATGTCGCCCCCGGGGAAACGTACTGATGGCGGTGGCGCGACTCGATCCCTTGCTCTGGCTGGTGCTGGTCGGCTCGGTCGGGCTGCTATTGCCCCACCTGCCATGGACGGTGCTGCCAATCGTCATCGCGGCATTCGCCTGGCGGCGTGTGCATGAAGTCAGCGGCCTGCCCTTGCCGCCGCGCTGGCTGTTGCTGCTCCTTGCCACGGCCAGCACCGCGGTGGTCGTCCTGCATTTCCATGCGCTGTGGGGCCGGGATGCCGGCGTGGCCCTGCTGGTCGTCGCCGCCGGTCTCAAGTTGCTGGAAACCCACGAGACGCGCGACCAGTACGGCGTGTTGCTGCTGGCCTTCTTCCTGCTGATCAGCGTGCTGTTGTTCGATCAGGCGATCGCGATTTTCGCCCTGGTCATGGTGCTGTTCTGGCTACTGGTGGGTGCCTGGATGGGCATCAGCCAACCGGCCGGCCCGGCGGGGCACCACCTCGGCAAGCGCTTGCGTGATGCCGGGCGCCTGCTGCTACTCGGCCTGCCGTTCACCCTAATCCTCTTTGCCCTGTTTCCCCGCCCACCAGGGGCCCTGTGGGGCGTTCAGCAACCGGGTGGTCAGGCGCAGACCGGGCTGTCCGAACAGATGCGACCGGGACAATTCGACCAGCTGGCCGAGGATCCGAGCCCCGCCTTCCGGGTACGTTTCGACGGCCCGCCTATACCGCCCGAGCAGCGATACTGGCGGGTGTTCGTGATGAGCGGCTTTGCCGAGGACGACCCGGAGAGCTGGATCGCCGACCCAGTGGCCGGTTCGCCGCGCCTGGAGACACTGGACGACTCGCGCGTGGCCTATCAGATCACCCTGGAGCCGACCGCTGCCCGGCAATTGCCGAGCCTCGCCGCTGCCATCGACACACCGGCCAGAAGCCGGGTCGACGGCAATCTCGTGGTCCAGCGCGAACGACCGGTCGACAACCGCCTGCGATATCGATTGACCTCGGCACTCGAATATCGACTGGACGTCGGCACCCTGCCGCGTTTTCGCCGGCAGCACTACCTCGCCCTGGGCGGCCTCAATCCCTTGCTCGCCGACCTAGCCTCTAGCTGGCACCACCAGCCGCCGGCTGCACGCATCGACCAGGCACTGGCCTATTTCCGCGAGCAATCCTTCGAGTACACCCGCTCACCCGGGCGACGGCAAGGCGCGGACCGTGCCGATACCTTCCTGTTCGAGACGCAACGCGGTTACTGCGCGGACTACGCCGACGCGTTCGTCCGCCTGATGCGCGCCGCCGGTGTGCCGGCGCGGGTGGTCACGGGCTATCAGGGCGGTGAACTCAACGGCGATTACCTGGTGGTTCGCCAATCCGATGCGCATGCCTGGGCCGAGGTGTGGACCGCCGCCGACGGCTGGCGGCGTGTCGATCCCACCGCGGCGGTCGCGCCCGAACGCATCGAGGAGGGCATTGCCCACTCGATGGCCGACGATGCCAACCTGCCGGCCACCGTTCGACGGGCGGAGGGATCGTTCGGACGACAGATGCGATTGCTGGCCGAACAGATGGACAACCGCTGGAACCAGTACGTCCTCGGCTATGACGGGCGCATACAGCACGAATGGCTCGGCAGACTGGGCCTGGCGATGAGTCATCCCGTCTGGGGGGCGCTGTGGGCACTGGCCGTCGCGGTGCTGGTGTGGTGGGGACTGCTTGTACTTTTCGCCCGGCGTGAACGTCGACGGCAGGCAGGCAGCGAGGCCGAATACCTCTGGATGCGACTCCAGGATGACCTGGCGCGACTGGGCATTCACCGCGACAACCCAGAATCCGAGCGCGCGTTGCTACGTCGGGCGGCCACCGCCCTGCCCTTCGCTGGCGAGGATCTGCGTCGGGTCGGTCAGTTGCTGGAAGCGACCCGTTACGCGCGTTCCCCGAGTCGACGCCAGTCCGCTCTGTTGACGACGCGACTGGAAAACCTGCATCGGCGACTGTTCTGGCGCGGTCGATGGCCGCTGCGGCGGCCATGAAACCCGGTCGGCAAGCACTAGGACTGGCACCGTTGCCAGCCTTAGTGTTATACAATAACGTTTTGCACTGGCACCGATTCCCCTGGGAGAGCCACTCCATGAAACTCGACCGTTCGCCGCTTCCTCGCCTGTTTGCGCCGCGACTCGTCGTCATCGGTCTCGCCCTCATGGGCACGGGCCTGGCCCTTAACGCCCACGCGGCCCCGCTGAACGTGGCCGTCTCGATCCCGCCGCAGGCGTATTTCGTCGAGACCATCGGCGGTGAGCATGTCGACGTGCAGGTCATGGTCCCGGCCAACGCCGAACCGGTCACCTACGAGCCGACGCCCCGACAGATGGCGGCGCTGTCACGTGCCGACCTGTACTTCTCCATCGATGTGCCTTTCGAGAAGGGCTGGCTGCCGCGCTTTCGCTCGGTCAACACCGAAATGAAGGTCATCGACACCGTGGCAACCATCCAGCGACGGGCGATGATTGCCCACACGGGACACGATCATGGCGAACCCGATCAGCACGTGGTCCCAGATGACAGCGTCCGCGATCCCCACGTCTGGCTGTCCCCGCCACTGGTGCGTCTTCAAGCCGAGACGATTCGCGATGCATTAATCGAGGCCGCACCCGAGCGGGCTGCCGACTTCCACCGGGGTTTTCGCCGACTTGCCGAGCAGATCAACACCCTCGATCAGGCCATTCTCGATGCCCTGACCGGCATCGATCCCACCGCGCGCCGGTTCCTGGTGTTCCATCCGGCCTTCGGCTATTTCGGCGCGAGTTACGGACTCGAGCAGATGCCGATCGAGGTCGAAGGCAAGGAACCCGGCCCGCGGGAACTGGCCCGTATCATCGAGCAGGCGCGCAGCCACCATATACGGGTAATCTTCATCGAACCCCAGTTCGCCCAGGGGGCGGCCCGTACCATTGCGCGGGAGATTGACGGCGAGGTGCTGACCCTCGACCCCCTGGCACGCGACTGGCCCGCGGGCATGCGGGCAATTGCCGCGACGCTGGCCGAGGCACTCGAACCGTCAACGCCGGCGACCGATACCAACCACGAAGACGAGCACTGATCCTCCCCATGACGGCATCCGATCCCGATTCCGCCGCGATCGTCCTGGAAAACGTGAGTTTCCGCTTTGAACGTGAGCCCATTCTCGAAAAAATCAATCTCGTGATTCCGCACGGGGCGTTCACCGTGATTGTGGGCCCCAACGGCGGCGGCAAGACGACCCTGCTCCACCTGATCCTCGGGCTTTACCAGCCGAACGCCGGTTCGGTGCACGTTTTTGGCGACCAACCGGGCCGGCACCCCGAGCGCATCGGCTACGTGCCCCAGCACGGCAACCTCGCGCCAGGCTTTCCCGCCACCGTGGAACAGGTGGTGCTGATGGGGCTGCCGCACGGCCGCCGCCACGGACCCGGTTTCCACGCCGACGAACGGGACTGCGCCCGGCAGGCGCTGGAACGCACCGGCATCCTGGAACTGGCACAGCGTCCCTTCGGTTCGCTATCCGGTGGTCAGCGGCAGCGTGTCTTGATCGCGCGCGCCCTGATCACCGAACCGGAGCTATTGCTGCTCGACGAGCCCTTTTCCAACATCGATCCCTACGGGCGCGCCTGCATCCACGAGACCCTTGAAGACCTCGGCGGCACGCTCACCCGGGTGATGGTCAGCCATGATCTCGGCATCACCCGGCAGGCCGTCTCGCAGGTGATCGCGGTCAATCGCTGGCTGGTCAGTGGCGAGGGGCCGGCCATCACCGAGGAAATGCTGGGCCTGATGTACGGCCAGCACGGTGCGGACTGCCCGATGGGACATGCCGCCCTCAACGCGCACCTGCCCTCCCAACACGCACACGCCGCTCAGGACAGGGGTCCGCAATGAGCCTGATGGACCTGCTCGGACAAGGCTTCGTCCAGCACGCGCTGATCGCCGCGTTGCTGGTCAGCATTGCGGCCGGCATCGTCGGAGCGCTCGTGGTAGTCAATCGTCTGGTGTTCATGACCGGCGGCATCGCCCATACCGCCTATGGCGGCGTGGGTACCGCCATCTTCCTCGGCCTGCCGGTACTGCCGGTCACCGGCCTGTTCACCGCGGGCGCAGCACTCTTGCTCGGGGCGCTCACCCGGCGGAGGCGAGAACGTACCGACACGTTGATCGGGGTGATCTGGGCCGCGGGCATGGCCTTCGGCCTGATCCTGGTCGAGCTCACGCCGGGCTACCAGGCCGGGCTAATGACCTACCTGTTCGGCTCGATTCTCACCGTCGCCACCGTCGATCTCTGGCTGATGGCCGGCATCGATGCCGTGATCCTGGGGCTGGCGCTCTATTACTACCGCGACCTGCTCTCGTTCTCCTTTGACCCCATCTACGCGCGCACCCGCGGAATTCCGGTAACCGGGCTGTATTTCATGCTACTGCTACTGGTCGCCGAAACCGTGGTCATGATGATCCAGGTGGTTGGACTGTTGCTGGTAATCGCCTTGCTGACCCTGCCGCCCTACCTGGCCCAGCGCTACACCCGCACGCTGGGCGGCATGATGCTGCTCTCGGCCGCCTTCAGCCTGCTGTTCTGCCTGGCCGGCCTGTACGCCAGTTACTGGTTCGATGTCGGCTCGGGCCCCGCGATCATCGCCACGGCCTGCGCGATCTATCTCGTCGTCGTGGGTATCGAGCGACTTCTCCGCGCGGCACGCCGTTAATCGGCAAAACGGCGCGCTCTGGTCCGGGAGCCCCGTGTTGGTGCTTTTCGTCCCGCTCGTCGCATGGATCACCAGAGCGACCCGGACCAATCCGTCGCTTGCCGGCCGACGCGCCTGGCACCATCGCCCGCCCTTGCCAACCTCCCTACACCTCGTGATGACCATGAGCATCTTGCCATCGTTGATTGATCTCGTTGGCCTGATTGCCTGTCCACGCCTGACCCCCAGCGTGGACGCGATAAACTGCCTTATCGCTAGCCCCCGGGGAATTCCTGTCCGCCTGAACGGTCGAAGCAGCGCACCACCACCGCCATGACCGGGAGTCGCGCTTGAACTCATTGATTCGCTCGATACTGCTTGCAGGCCTAGGCACGGCCGTCGCATCGGCCGCCCTCGCCGATGGCCAAGCTCGTTTTAAGACTGCCGACCCATCCCTGCCGTCGCTGATGTTCAGTTGGCAAACAGCTGAACGCAGTCGTCTGGATACGCCCAACGAAACCGCCCACGTGCTGGCCATCGACGGCAGGGCCTGGGGCGTGGCGAAGGTCGCGGGGCACCCGGTGAGCATGGATCTCGACCAGTTGGCGAAGCTCCTTGGGCAGCACACTGCCCTGGCACGGCTCGGACCGGACGCGGTCGTCCCCAGTCAGATCACGTCGCTGGAGGCGACCGGGCAACGCGAAACGGTTGCCGGGGTCGACGGCGAACGCTACCGGGTGAGTTGGGTCGACAGTGAAGGCAACGCCCGCATCGACGAGGCGGTACTGACCGACGATCCTCTGGTCAGGGAAATGCAGGACGCCCTGCTGGGCGGCATGACCCGGGCGATTGCCAGTGGCACCGGTGTGAGTGGCCATGAGGCCGCAGAACAAGAGCTCACGCGTCGCGGGCTGGCGGTGCTGCGCTTTGGTGACGACTTTCGCCTCGAATCCATTTCGGATGCCCGTCAACCCGATGCCCGCTTTGCTATGCCAAGCCAACCGCTCGACCTGCAGCAGCTGATGCGTGGGGTGATGGGGAACTAGGGAAGCTCTGCACGATTCGATAGCGTCTCTGCGGGACCGCCAAGAGCCCATATGCAAGGCACAGTCCGCCGTGAAGGGCCGTCGCCCTTTACAAGGGCTGCAACACAGCAGATGGGCCCTTGGCGGCCCGCCCGGATGGGGCTTGCGGGTTTGCCCGCACTCGGCGTTACCGTCCCTCGACGGGCAACGAGCCCGTCTTCGGCACGGCGCCTTGATTGCGAACAAACCCGCAAGCCAGAGATGCCATCGAATCGTGCAGAGTTTCCCTAGGGGAAGGGAGAGATCCCGACTTCGAACGGTCGTTCGCGGGTCAGTCGGGGATGGCCTCGACGGCCTCGTTTCCCGATGCCGCGATCCGCGTCGCCACGGCGTGGTGGGCGCGCCGCGCAATCTCGCTGCGGTTGTCATCCGCCGTCGGATAGATCGGCTCGAGCACGTCGATCCGCGCCTCGAGCCCCTGGGAAGAAAGCACCCGCCACAATGACGGCCAGAGGCTTTCCTTGCCGATGAATGCCGGCGCGGTGGTGCGCTCCCCCTGCGAGTCGTAATAACGCAGGGCGATCGGCACTACCGGACGTTCCATGTCGATGGCGGGAGCAAGCAAACGAGCGTGGAATCGTCGCACCATCAGACCGTCAGTGGTCGTGCCTTCCGCAAACACCAACATCTGTCGACCATGCTCAAGCCCCCTTGCCACCGCCTCGCTGGCCGCCTCACTCCCCCGGCCACGCTCGATGAACTCCGTGCCGCTGAGCCTTGCCAGCCGACCGATCACCGGCCAGCGACGAATCTCGCTCTTGGCGACAAACACCGCTCCGTCGCAGAGTCCGCCCAGCAACGGAATATCCAGCCAGCTGACGTGATTGGGGAGCCAAAGACTACCTCCGGGTGGCAAGTCAGACAGCCGCTCCAAGCCCTCGACACGAACGCGCACCCCGAGCACCCGGGTGCCCCCCTCCAGCCAGGCCCTGGCCTGTTCGAGGCGAACCGCTTCGTCCAGTCGAGCAAATCGCCGGGTTAGCCAAAGGCCCGCGACAAAATAGAGCAGCAGCCGCACACCGCGACTCAATCCACGCAGGACGGGTCTCATACCGACGTCAGTGCTCCCGCCCTTCGGCCTCGGCACGGGCCACGGCCGCGATGGCGGCCTGCGCGTACTGGGCACCGGAAACGAACGTCAGAAGCGCGGCGACCATCAGCAGCCAATAGCCGATCAGGTAGACGTCGATCACGCCGAACAGTGGGAAGTAGTAGAGCAGGAACAGGATGGCGAACATCTGTGCCGTCGTCTTGAGCTTGCCCAGGGACGACACCTTGACCGCCGCACTGATGCCGCGGCTCGCCATCCACTCACGCAGGGCCGAGACGAAGACCTCGCGCCCGATGATCACCGCCGTGGCTATAACGATCGGCAGATCGCCGTCACTGAACACCAGGAGCACCAACGCCACGGCAACGATCAGCTTGTCCGCCACCGGATCGAGAAACGCACCGAAGGCCGATTGCTGGTTCCAGCGACGGGCAAGATAGCCATCGAGAAAATCGGTCAACGAGGCCAGGCCGAAGATCCAGGCGGAGGCCGGTCGCGCGAACTCGGTCGGGGTGAACAGGAACACGACCACCATCAACGGGATGGCCGCGATCCGCAGCCAGGTGAGCATCATCGGCAAATTCATGCAATCGCCTCCCGGCGTAGTGGCCAGGTCGCCATGACCTCGCTGGATTCCGGCGTGAAACGCTCCAGGGCGACGCCATCACCCTCGAGCGAGACCAGCCAGCCGGCCTCGCCCCAGTCACCGATCACGACCCGGGGGCGACCGTCGGCCAGCCGGTGGATCGCTGGACGATGGGTGTGTCCGTGGATCAGCCCGTCGGTGCCGGTCCGCTCGAGGATCTCGTCGACCGCCGCGACGTTGACGTCCATGATGTCCTCGGGCTTGCTCGACGAGGCCGTGCGGCTCTTGTTACGCAGATCCTCGGCGATCGCGATGCGCTCGGAAAGCGAGCGGGCGAGAAAATCACGCACGAAGCCCGGATCACGCAGCTGGGCCCGCATGGCCTGGTAGGCCGCATCATCGATGCAGAGCTCGTCGCCGTGGGTGAGTAGCCAGCGGCGCCCGCCCTGCTCGAGCACGGTCTGATCGGGCAGATGCGTGGCACCCAGCCGCTCGAGCAACTGGCGCCCGACGAGAAAATCCCGGTTGCCCGGCTGGAAGTACACCGTGGCCTTCAGGTCGGCAAAGCGCCCCAACCGCTCGGCAATCGCCGGATCGATTGGCTGATCGTCACCGATCCAGTAGTCGAACAGGTCCCCGAGCACATAGACCGCCTCGGCATGCTCGGCGCGTTCGAAAAAGGTATCGAGCAGGGCCAGCGTGCGGGGCTCGGGTGTCGCCAGGTGCAGGTCAGCGATGATCAGCGTTTCGGCCATGACCGGGCACGTCTCCCAGGGTGATCAGTCGGGTGGTGAGTCGGGTCGATCAGTCGATGCGCTCGGCCTTGTCGATCAGCACGTCGTCGACCGGCACGTCCTGGTGACCGTGGCGGGAGCCCGTCTGCAGCGTGGCCATCTTGTCGACCACGTCCATGCCGTTGACCACCTCACCAAACACGGCGTAGCCCCAGCCCTGCGGGGTCTCGGAGGAGAAATCGAGAAAGGCGTTGTCGGCCAGGTTGATGAAGAACTGGCTGGTGGCCGAATTCGGATCCGGGGTACGCGCCATCGACAGCATCCCGCGCTTGTTTTTCAGGCCGTTGTTGGCCTCGTTCTCGATCGGTGCGCGGGTGGGCTTTTGCTCCATTTCCGGCGTCAGACCGCCACCCTGGACGACGAAGCCCGGAATGACACGGTGGAAGATCGTGCCCGCGAAATGGCCCGCGTCGACATAGGCGAGAATGTTTTCCACCGTCTTGGGGGCCTTGTCGTCGTACAGGCCGATCTCGATCTCGCCCAGTCGCGTGGAGAAGCGGATCTTGCTATTGATGTCACTCATGCGTTTTATCTCGTCTGTGGGGCCGTTAAACTAACGCCTTTCCCGAAAGCTTAGCTTTCAGGAAACACGTCATTTCCAATGCAGAACAGTCTAACGACCTTCGACCCGGAATCGTAGCCAACATGCTCACAATCTATGACACCGCCGCCCGCGCCAAGCGCGAGTTCACCCCGATCCGGCCCGGCCAGGTCGGGATCTACGTCTGCGGGATGACGGTCTACGATCGCTGCCACATCGGTCACGCCCGGGTGCTGGTCGTCTTCGACATGGTGGTGCGCTACCTCAAGGAGCGCGGCTTCGACGTCAACTACGTGCGCAACATCACCGACATCGACGACAAGATCATCGCCCGCGCCGCCGAAAACGCCGAGAGCATCGAGTCGCTGACCAATCGTTTCATCGAGCTGATGCACCGGGATGCCGAGGCACTGGGCTGCCTGCCGCCGACCTCGCAGCCACGCGCCACCGAGAACGTCGACGAGATGATCACGATGATCACGACACTGATCGAGCGCGGCAACGCCTATCGCGCCGACAACGGCGACGTCTATTTCGACGTCTCGACCTTCGCGCGCTACGGCACGCTCTCCGGGCGCGATCCGGAGGATCTGCGCGCCGGCGCCCGCGTGGCCGTCGACGAGGCCAAGGACGATCCGCTCGACTTCGTGCTGTGGAAGCACGCCAAGCCCGGCGAGCCGAAGTGGGAGGCGCCCTTCGGCCCGGGTCGGCCCGGCTGGCACATCGAATGCTCGGCAATGTCCACCGAGTCGCTGGGCACCACCTTCGATATCCACGGTGGCGGCCATGACCTGATGTTCCCGCACCACGAGAACGAGATCGCGCAGAGCGAATGCGCCACCGGCTGCCACTTCGTCAACTACTGGATGCATAACGGCTTCGTCCGGGTCGACGACGAGAAGATGTCCAAGTCGCTGGGCAACTTCTTCACCATCGAGGACGTGACCCAGCGCTATCACCCCGAGGTGGTCCGCCTGTTCATTCTCTCGAGCCACTACCGCAGCCCGCTCAACTACTCGGACCACCATCTGGATGCCGCCCAGGCCAGCCTGTCGCGCTGGTACAGCGCCCTGAAGAAAGTGCCGGCCAACGTCGAGCCGATCACCGAGGTGATGGACGCCTTCCATGACGCCATGGACGACGACTTCAACACGCCCAAGGCCATCGCCCTGATTCACGAGCAACTGCACCTGGTGCACAAGATCGGCGAATCCGACAAGGAAGCCGCGGCCCCGCATGCGGCCACGATCAACGCCATGGGCGCGATCCTGAACCTGGGTCAACTTGATCCGGATGCCTTCCTCCACTGGAGTGCGGAAGGCGATCGCGAGGACACCTTCGACGATGCCGACATCAACCAGTTGATCGCCCAGCGCGCCGAGGCCCGGGCCTCCCACAACTTCGAGGAATCCGATCGCATCCGCGACCTGTTGCTCGACAACGGCGTCACCCTCGAAGATGGTCCGCAGGGCACGACCTGGCGCCGGCAATAAGCCATTGCCAATCACGGCTTACCGGACAACACTTGTGTTTTCCCGGTCAATCAATAGCTTAAACACACCTATTCATTCACGGTCGTCCCTCGCGACGACCGCTGTCAGCGAGCATCCATGAGTACACCGACTATCATCCGTCCCGAAGGCTGGCTGTATCACGTGTCGCACACCGACCTTGACGGCTACGGCGCTCAGTACATGGTCGATCAGACCGACCAGCGCTGCCATTTCGTCAACGCCGATTACCGCGACATCAACAACGCCATCGACGACATCGTCGCGCGCATCCTCAAGGCCGGTGAGCCGGCGGGGCTGCTGATCACCGACCTCAACCTGACGTTGGATCAGGCCAAGGCGCTCGACAAGCGGATCACGAAGATGAAGGTGCCGGTCGAGCTGCAATTGCTCGATCACCACGCCACCGGCGCCGACTGTGCCGAGGCCTTCGACTGGTACTACCTCGACACCGATCGCTGCGCGAGCCTGCTGACCTTCGAGGCGGTGGCCGATCACCTCGACCCGGTCCAACGCGACCTGATGCGCCAGCGCGCCGAGTTCATCGACGTGGGTGACCGCTGGCTACGCGACCACGACAATTTCCGCCGGGCGATCTACCTGATCGGCCTGGTCATGCAAGACGATCACCTCGCCCCGCCGCTCAAGGATTTAAAGCGCGCCTACCGCTTCCACGTGATGGAGGCGTTCTTCCGTTCCCACGAGTCCGGCGAGACGCTGGAGGCGTTCGAGCGCCAGCTATTCGACGCCCGCAAGAGCTTCCTCAAGGGGCGGGTGGAAAAACGCATCTTCAACGACGAGAACCTGCCGCTCAACGACAAGTTCCACATGCTCTCGGCCTCGGTACTCGACGAGGATTTCGTCCCGGTACTCGAGATCGAAGGCGTGCGTACCGGCGTGTTCTTCAACTGGCCGCACGATGTCTGGCGTGGCGTGATCATGGACATGATGGAAGTGCGCGGTCAGATCGACATGGCAATGGGCATACGCGGCAATGGCCGCCTCTCACTGCGCGCCAACCCCGGCGTGAACGCCGGTGAGATTTCCGCACGCTACTTTGGCGGTGGCGGTCATCCCGGTGCGGCCGGCGGTGAGCTCAAGGACAACCGTCTGCGCGATCTCGCCCACGCGGTCAGCGCCATCCAGAAGACCCTCGCCGCCGGCGATCGATGAGCACGCCGATCATCACCCGGCCCGGCTTCAAGGCCCTCGAGGCCGAGCTGGATCGGCTCTGGCGCGTCGAACGACGCGAGGTCGTGCAGGCGGTTTCCGAGGCCGCCGCGCTGGGTGATCGATCGGAGAACGCCGAGTACATCTACGGCAAGAAGCGGCTGCGCGAGATTGACCGTCGCATCCGCTACCTGCAAAAGCGCCTGCCGAACCTCAAGGTCGTCGACCGCGTACCCGACGACACCGACAAGGTCTACTTCGCCGCCTACGTCGAGATGGAATGCGAGAGCCAGGCACTCGAACGCACCCTGCGCCTGGTCGGGCCGGACGAACTCGACCCGTCGCGCGGCTGGATCAGCATCGACTCTCCGGTGGCCCGCAAGCTGATCGGCCGTCGCCCCGGCGACGTGGTGCGGCTGCCGGCCGGCGAAGACAAGGGTCAACTGCCCTGGGAAATCGTCGATATCCGTTACCAGTAAGGCGTACCCCACGGCACAGGCCCAATGCAAACTGGACATATGGACGTCCATGTCACCATTGGCAAAACAATCCGCGTTTCTCTCGGCTTGTCCCGCTCAACGGTGCCGATGTGACGCGGCCGGCCGCTCGTGCCGCGGATTGCGATCACTAACGGCCACTGGCCGCCCATTCACACGACGCTGAGCTTAATGGCCACCATGCACGATCTCGACTACTTGAGGCTGCTTCAGGCCGCCGTGGAACAGTCGTTTGACGCGGTGGTGATCACCACCGCAGAGCTCGATCGCCCCGGCCCGGAAATCGTCTACGCCAACCCGGCCTTCCTGTCGATGACCGGCTACCCGCTCGAGGAGATACTCGGCCAGACGCCGCACCTGTTCCAGGGCAAGGCCACCAGCCGTCCGATGCTCGATCGACTGCGCGCGGCGTTGGAGGCGGGCAAGGGTTTCTCGGCGCAAACCGTCAATTATCGCAAGGACGGGACGCCCTACGACGTCGAATGGAGCATTTCGCCGGTGCGCGACGAGGCCGGCGGCATCACTCACTTCGTCTCGGTCCAGCGTGACATCACGGCGGAGACCCGCGAGCACGAGCGCGGTCAGATGCTCGTTTATGCGCTCGATGCCAGCAGTGACAGCGTGGTGATCACCGATCGGGACAACCGCATTCTTGACGTCAATAGCGCATTCGAGAAGCACATCGGCTATAGCCGCAAGGAAGTACGCGGCAAGAATCCCAGCGTTCTCCAGTCCGGCCTGCATGACCGCAGCTTCTATCAACGCATGTGGGACACCCTCGACCAGGGTAATGTCTTCCGGGACACGTTCATCGACCGGCAGAAGAACGGCCAACTACTCCACATGGAAGAGACGATCACGCCGGTCAGGAACGAGCATGGCGAATTGACCGGTTACGTCTCCATCGGCAAGGACATCACGGAGCGTGTCAACGCGGAAAACGAGCTCAAACGTCTTGCCACCACCGACATGCTCACCGGGCTGATCAACCGGATGCATTTCGAGAAAATCCTCAGCCACGAGCATGACCGGGTGCGGCGTTACGGCCACCCGGCCGCCCTGATCATGATCGATATCGATCATTTCAAGCAGATCAACGACGATTTCGGTCATCCCATCGGAGACGCCGTGCTGACGCGTTTCGCTCGCCTGATCAGCGAGCATATTCGTGCCACGGACAGCTTTGCTCGCTGGGGCGGCGAGGAGTTCATGCTGATCACGCCGGACACCGATGAACCCGCCGCGAGGGCATTGGCCGAGAAACTGCGGCGGCTGGTCCACGACACCGACTTCCCCGAAATTGGGCATGTCACGGCAAGTTTCGGTGTCGTCCCGTTAGCGGAGGATGCAACGCCGGAGCAAACGGTGCACCGGGTCGATCAGCGACTCTATGCGGCCAAGCAACAGGGGCGCGATCGAGTGGTCGGCGACGACTAGCCCGTCACTGTCCTCTAGCTCTTCTCAAAGGCCTCTACTGCATCGTGCACCTCGGCGATGTCGGTGATCGCCGGGCCGCCGTCCATGAGGATGGCGACCTTGCACGCCTCGATGATCTCGGGATGGGGCCCTCCTGCCTTGAGCCCCTTCTGCACGTGGATACCGATGCAATACTTGCCGCGTACGGTGATCGCCATGCCCAGGGCGCTGAGGTCCTTGACGTCGTCCCCCAGCACCTTCTCCATAAAGCCGCTGCACGCCTGCATGGTCTCGCCGGCCTCGGCCTTCATCCAGCCCTTGCCGGCCTGGGCATCGTGCATTGCCTCGGTCATCCCGTTGCTCAGTTCGCGGTCTTGCATCGAATTGCCGTTTTGATCGAATCGTCATGAGCATCGACCATAATGAACCCGGCCAAGAGCTCATTCACTCCTGTCAGGAACTGTTCACGTGATCGAAACACTGCGCAATCGCTTCGCCCTGCCCGGGGTCCACTTCCATCAACATGGCCGGCTTGTCGTGATGGAACTGACAAATTCGCAGGGCAGTGCATCGATCACGACGATGGGCGCGACGGTGCTCGGTTACACACCTCAAGGCGGTGACGAGTTGATATGGGTCAGCGAGACGGCCCATTTCGATGGCACTCGTCCGGTGCGCGGCGGCATTCCGATCTGCTGGCCATGGTTCGGGGCCCATCCGAACGATTCCGCGCAGAAGGCGCATGGCTTCGCACGACACCTGCCGTGGGAGATCGAATCGGTGACGGTCGAGGACGACATCACTCGGGCCATCCTGCGGCTGCAAGCCGACGAGGCCACCCGTCGCATCTGGCCCCACGACTTCGTCCTCACCCTCACGGTGACCCTCGGGGAGACGCTGCGCCTCGACCTGACCGCGGAAAACCGTGATGACGAGACCTGGCAACTCTCGGAGGCGCTGCATAGCTATTTCCGCGTCACGGATGCCCGCGACATTGCCATCGAGGGCCTGGAGGGATTGAACTACTGGGACAAGCAGCAAGGCGGCATCCGCGGAATCCAATCGACTCTCTTGCGGGCTCGCCCGCCGATCGACCGGGTGTTCTTCGATCACCAGGGCAAGGCCGTAATCGAGGATCATGCCCGGCGGATCGTCGTCGAAAAGGCCGGGAGCGCCACCACGGTGGTCTGGAACCCGGGCCCTGAGGGAGTGCGTGCCTTTGACGACATGTCCGATGATGCCTGGCGCGAGATGCTCTGCGTGGAAACGGCGAACGCCATCGATAACGGCTACGCGCTTCGCCCCGGCGAGCGACATACCTTGTCCGCCACGATTCGAACCGAGAAGATCCTCGCCCGCAGGTGACGTCGGCGTCGCCCCCGCTGCTCGACTCGCCATGCGGTTGGTTCCCAGGGGCCGGCAGGGGCAAGGCCCAACCTCGATTGCAAGGGACTTGTCGGCTGGAACGTCAGCTCCGCGAAGCCCCGGCTCGAACGGCAGCGCCCCGCATGCGTTCGGCTGTTGCACCGGTGTCACGTCGCCAGCGGCGCCATGCTCGTCGCGTCCTGAACACGGAAATTGACCACACCAAAGCCGTATAGACCACTTTTTGCCTGCCAACACGGCAAAAATTGCGATCTGATTGCTCTGAATCGATACGTTTGGGCGACTCGTTGCGAAAATACACAGCGCCGGGAAAAAGTGGGCATATGTCCGGTACGTCGTTAAAAACGCCTCCTTCATCTGCCTCTGTCTAGATTCAAAATCGTTACTGAGCAGGAAGAAGCGACTGTTTTGCAAAAAAACTATGGCTTATCGAGCAGAACGCGGGATAATGCGTTCCGGGAAAACGAAACAGCGTTTCCCCGAGAGGATTCAGTTTAAGGACTCCTCAATTGCACCAGGCTCGAACCCCGCAGGACCACAGATTGAATTATCCAGTTTGTATGACCCGCTACGATTTGCAGTTCTCTGACGCTTTTGCAGTCCTTCAGCACCCCTCGTTTTTCATTCAATTTTATGCATATGCATAGCATCAGAGGTATCCATCATGGCTACAGGCACCGTTAAATGGTTTAGTGACGAGAAAGGCTTTGGCTTTATCGCTCCTTCAGACGGCTCCAAGGACGTTTTCGTCCATCACAGCGCCATTCAGGGCGGCGGCTTCAAGTCGCTGGCCGAAGGCCAGACCGTCACCTTCGAAGTCGAGCAAGGCCAGAAGGGTCCGGCCGCGGTAAACGTCCAGATCTAATCTGGACCCAACCCGGTCGACAGCAAAACCCCGCCTAGTGCGGGGTTTTTTCGTTGTCCGGTGCAAAATTCTGGCGGTGCCGACCGCCGCAACCAACGGCCTGCCGTTACGATACCGCCCATGATCCGCCCCGTCCCTCTCATCGTCCTCGCCCAACTATTCGGCACCTCGCTCTGGTTCAGCGCCAATGGCGTAGGCGATGCCTTGATGAATGACTGGGGCCTATCCCCGCTGGAGATCGGCACCCTCACCGCCTCCGTGCAGGCGGGCTTCATCCTGAGCACCCTGCTGTTCGCCGTATCGGGATTGGCCGATCGGTTCGCCGCGAGCCGAGTGTTCCTGGTTTCGACGATTACCGGGGCAACCGCCAATCTGGCGCTCGCCTGGCTTTCTCAGGATCTTGCGACGGCAGCACTCTACCGGTTTCTCACGGGATTCGCCCTGGCGGGGATCTACCCCGTCGGCATGAAACTAATCGTGAGCTGGGCGCCGGAACGACGCGGCGAGGCACTCGCCTGGCTGGTCGGCATGCTGACACTGGGAACGGCCACACCACACCTTTTGCAAGGGTTGAGCCTCGGGATCGCCTGGCCGTGGGTGATCACGTTTGCCTCGGGACTGGCGTTGCTGGGCGGGGGGCTGATCGCGTGGCTCGGGGACGGCCCGCATCTGGGACGATCGCCGAGGTTGCAATGGGGTGGAGCCTTTCGTGCTTTCCGCCACCGCGGGTTTCGTGCCGCCGCATTGGGCTATTTCGGTCACATGTGGGAGTTGTACGCCTTCTGGGTACTCGTACCACTGTTCATCGCCGGGCTCTATCCGCAGGCCACGGCCACCATGCTGTCGTTGCTTGCCTTTGCGGTGATCGGGGTCGGCGCGATCGGCTGCGTGGCGGCGGGCCGAGTTGCACGTCATCTTGGCAGCGCCCGGGTCGCGGTGATCGCCCTGGCCACCTCCGGCGGTTTCTGCCTGTTCTATCCCTGGCTCGCCGACCTGTCGGCCGGGTTGGCCCTGATTGCCTTATTACTCTGGGGTGTGGCGGTCATTGCCGATTCCGCGCAGTTCTCGGCGCTCGCCAGCCGCCATGCTCCGCCTGACGGGGTTGCCAGTACGCTCGCCATCATGAATAGCATCGGTTTTGGTTTGAGCGCACTGGCCATTCCGCTCACCACCAGCCTGTGGCAGGACCTGGGCGCCCACGTCAGCTGGTTGCTGTTGCCCGGCGCGACCCTGGGCGTAGTGGCGATGCGCCCCTTGCTCGGCGCCCGATCCGCTGTGTCCAGCGAGGCGTCATAGCAACGCCCAGACAATCGTTCCGACACTGAGCCCGGTGAGCGCGAACGCGACCAATGCGAGCAAGCCGTCACGCATGATCAGTGCGAGTCCGAATACGGTCAGCGTCAAGCCGGCGGCGTTGGCCGAGAACGGAATGAACTCCATCGCCGGCATCACCAGGGAAACCAGCAAGGCCAAGATAGCCACGCCGTAGCGCGCTCCGCCGTTTACCAGGAACGTCAATCGCGGGCGCAGGAAACGATCCAGGAAGCGCGCCGTGGGCATGATCCAGTCGACCACCTTTTTCAGCGTCTGATGCCGGATCTGACGTTCGAGCAAAAACGCCGGCAACCAGAAGTGATCCCGGCCAAGCAACAACTGCAGAGCAATCAGAAACACGAAGATGCCGATCAACGTCGGCACGCCGGGAATATCGCCGATCAACGGCGCGAGCGTGATCAGCCCGGCCAACAAGAGCATCGGCCCAAACGACCGTCGACCGATCACATCCAGTACCGTGCCCAACCGAACCGAGGTGCCATCCTCGCGGATATTGGCTAGCAACTGCAAAAGCTCGACCAGCCGCTCCGCTTCGCTGCCCTCCGAATCGGGGGTCTCTGCCTCGCGCTCAGATGGATTGGACATCGCTGTTACCCTTTCTATGAACCGCGTCGGAACGCTGACCGCCCATTTCCTGGCGCCTCGAGCGGCCCGGGACATATCGGCGACCCGGCTGCCGACCGATCCGGCGAGACGCAGCGCTACCGGGCATTTGTTGTAAACTTGGAGCCATCTTTTCACCCGGGGCCCTGCCCCGGGTTTTGCCATTGGTGCGGCACTCTCTCCGACCCGACAAACGGGCATTGGTTTCGCCGAGACAGCCACCCGCGGATCCCGAGGTTGACCATCCATGATCTTCCGCTTTCCCATCGTCATCATCGACGAGGATTTTCGCTCCGAAAACGTTTCCGGCCTGGGCATTCGCTCGCTCGCCGAGGCCATCCGTGCCGAGGGCGAGGAGGTATTGGGTGTTACCAGCTACGTGGACCTGGCCGCCTTCGCGCAGCAGCAGGCACGGGTGTCGGCCTTTGTTATCTCGATCGATGACGAGGAATTCCACGGCGGCAACGCGTCGGTGGACGAGTCGCTGGAGGTCATTGTCCAGCTGCGCAACTTCATCCAGGAGATCCGCTTTCGCAACGCGGACATCCCGATCTTCCTCTACGGCGAGACGCGCACCAGCCGGCACCTGCCCAACGACGTGTTGAAGGAGCTGCACGGCTTTATCCACATGTTCGAGGACACGCCCGAGTTCGTCGCTCGCCACGTCATTCGTGAAGCGCGCAGCTATCTCAACTCACTCGCCCCGCCCTTCTTCCGCGCACTGACCGGCTACGCCGCCGACGGCTCGTACTCCTGGCACTGTCCGGGGCATTCCGGGGGCGTGGCCTTCCTGAAGAGCCCGGTGGGGCAGATGTTTCACCAGTTCTTCGGCGAAAACCTGCTGCGCGCCGATGTCTGCAATGCCGTCGAAGAGCTGGGTCAACTGCTGGATCACACCGGGCCGGTGGCCGCCTCGGAGCGCAACGCCGCGCGCATCTTCAATGCCGATCACCTGTTCTTCGTCACCAATGGCACGTCCACGTCGAATCGCATGGTCTGGAATTCGAACGTGGCCCCGGGTGACGTGGTCGTGGTCGACCGCAACTGCCACAAGTCGATCCTGCACGCGATCATCCTCACCGGCGCCATCCCGGTGTTCCTGATGCCGACGCGCAACCACTACGGCATTATCGGCCCGATTCCACGCAGCGAGTTCTCGAAAGAGAACATCAGGAAGAAGATTGCCGAACACCCATTCGCCGGGCAGGTCGAGGATCAGCAACCCAAGATCCTGACCATTACCCAATCGACCTACGACGGCATTCTCTACAACGTCGAGGAGATCAAGGACGAGCTCGATGGGTTCGTCGAGTGCCTGCACTTTGACGAGGCCTGGCTGCCGCACGCGGCCTTCCACGACTTCTACGGTGACTACCACGCCATCGGCGCCGATCGGCGCCGATGCGAGGACTCGGTGATCTACTCGACCCAGTCGACCCACAAGTTGCTGGCCGGCCTGTCGCAGGCCTCGCAGGTGCTGGTGCAGGACTGCAACAAGGAGCGCTTCGATCAGGACGTCTTCAACGAGGCCTACCTGATGCACTCCTCAACCTCGCCGCAGTACGCGATCATCGCCTCCTGCGACGTGGCCGCCTCGATGATGGAGCCACCGGGCGGCACGGCGCTGGTCGAGGAGTCGATCTTCGAGGCGATGGACTTCCGCCGGGCCATGAAAAAGGTCGATGCCGAGTACGGCGAGGACTGGTGGTTCAAGGTTTGGGGGCCCGATTCAATCCCCGAGGAAGGTATCGGCACGCGCGACGACTGGATGCTGCACGAGGACGATCGCTGGCACGGCTTCGGGCGGGTGCCGACCGGCTTCAACATGCTCGATCCGATCAAGGCGACCATCATTACGCCCGGGCTGGACGTCGACGGCGATTTCCACGACTGGGGCATCCCGGCGGCGATCGTCACTCGCTATCTCGCCGAGCATGGGGTGGTAGTGGAAAAGGCCGGTCTTTACAGCTTTTTCATCATGTTCACCATCGGCATCACCAAGGGCCGCTGGAACACGCTCCTGACCGCCCTGCAGCAGTTCAAGGACGAGCATCAACGCAACCAGCCCTTGTGGCGGATCATGCCCGAGTTCGTCAACAAGCATCCGCGCTACGAGCGGGTCGGCCTGCGCGATCTCTGTGAAAAGCTCCACGCGGTCTATCGGGAGTACGACGTCGCCAAACTGACCACGGAGATGTACCTCTCCGATATCCAGCCGGCCATGCGCCCGGCGGATGCCTGGTCGAAGATGGCGAGAAAGCAGATCGATCGTGTGCCCATCGACGAGCTCGAGGGGCGGATCACTGCCTCATTGGTGACGCCCTACCCGCCGGGGATTCCCCTGCTCGTGCCGGGCGAGCGTTTCAATGCCCGCATCGTCGAATACCTGAAGTTCGTTCGCCACTTCAATAAGCAGGTACCAGGGTTCGAGACCGACGTGCATGGACTGGTGGCCGCGGAGACCGACGAGGGTCTGCGCTACTTTATCGACTGCGTCCGGGACGACTGACTCGCGTCGTTGTCGTTCAAGTCGATTGCAGGTCGCCATGCCAGAACGTTTGCAAAACGGACGGCCTCACGTCGCCACCAGTCCGGAGACGGCCAACGTGCCGACGGCCAGCAGATAGAACAGACCCAGCAAGACGAACAGGCCATCCACGGCGACCAGCGCAAGGCCGAACGCCACGACGGCCAACCCAGCGGCCGTCGCCGAAAATGGCACCACTTCCATCACCGGCATGGCCAGCGCCAACAGCAGGCAGACGACAGCGATGACGATCGCGCCGCCCTGGGACGCCAACAGGGGAAGCCGCGGTCGCAACCACCAGTCGATGAAACGCGCCGGCCGGTCCAGCCATTGCAGCGCGTCCTGAAGACGGTTGCTCGAGACGTGACGGTTCAGCAGCCAACCAGGCAGCCAGAATGCCTCTCGTCCCATGACCAACTGAAGGGAGATCAGCGCCAGCCCCAGACCCATGGCCGTCGGCATGCCCGGCACGCCACTCAATGGTGAGACCAGGATCACGCCGATCAGGAGCAGCACCGGGCCGAACGAACGCGTGCCCAAGGCATCCATGATCGCGGAGAGCGATACCCTATCGCGATCAGCCGCCACCTGCGCGATCCGTTGCAGCAGATCGCCCAGATTGCGTGGTATCCCATCGACGGCCAGTGCCTGATCCGGCTCCGACCGATTCTCGTCCTGCGGCATTGCCGCGGTCCCCCGTGAACGTGGTTATCGCTACCTGAGACCGCCGCCAAGCAGTTGACTTCGCAAATACCTCAGAGCCAGCCGGGACAGCGAACCGTGTGTTGCGTCGTCTATCCAGCCATAGGCCGCGCCGGTGGCTACCACCAGTCCGAGCGTTCGCCAGGGATGCACCTGCACGCCGACCGCCACCGGCACCCAGAGCGTATCGACATCACCCTGCAGACGCTGGCTGCAGCCAGATAACGCCCACTTGGCTTCTTCCAGTTCCTGTGATGGCGAGAGCTCACGCCGGGCAAGCGGATAGGCGGTCGGATCGGGACGCTGGGCACGCCCTTGCAGCCGCCGAGCCCCCGTGGTCACCGCAACCATCGGTAGGCCCAGAAACTCAACGCGGCGGCAGTCGACAGGCACAACAAGGCAATCACGGCAAAACCAACTGCCGCGCCCCAGATCGGGGCAACCCAGTGGTACAGGCCCGCCAATGCCAACCCGATACCGGCAACCGCCAAGATGCCCACCACGCTTACCGCCACGAGGGCGACCGCAACGCGACCGACCTGTTGGCGAAGCACGCGCCCTTCGGCCTCGACCAGGTTGGTCAGGGCGAGAACGTAATCAGTCAGCGCTTTCAGTGCCGGCCTCCGTCGATCAGCTTGGCGATGACGAACCCGATGCCGAAGGCGGCAACCACCGAGGTCAGCGGATGACGACCGACCAGCTGCTCGGCCTCATCGACGCGCTTTTCCCCCTGCTTGCGTGCCTGCTCGTAGCCCCGGTTCAGGGTGTCCAGGCCTTCATCGAAGGCGTCCTTGGCTTCGTCGCGTGCCCAGCTGGCGCCATGGCGCACACGGCTCTCGCCCTGTTCCTTGACCGCCTGGAGAAGATCGCCCATGTCGCCACGCAGTTTCGCCAGATCGGCCTTGACCGCTTCCAGCTCTTCGTTGCTGTCTTTTTGGGGTGCCTGTGCCATGTCGGTAATCCTCATGATGAAAAAGTGGGAACGCTTGCCCTAGAGCGTAGTCGTCCGCTTGAACGAATCCAAGTCGTGCTGACCACGGAGCAATGTAGAGACAGTGTGGGCATCACGCGGTTCCGTCGCCCCCTGCACACACCTCCACTGGGGACACCTTTCACGTCCCTCCCCACCAACAAACATTGCAGGTCTTCCGCAAAGCGACTATAAATGGTTGATCTGAATCGGGACTCCACACTCTCTCCCATGACACCGATCGCTGCCTCATTGCCCAGCCTGCCGCCCGCCCCGCGCTTTGTGCCGGGCGGTTCGGCCGGTGTGGTGGAAATCGGCAGGCCAAAAGCGCCGGCGGTAACCACAGAAACACCACCGGCTGCGGGCCCGAAGGGCGACCCAAAGGGCGAAGAGGGGCGGCCCGTGCGTTCGCCCGTGGCGACCGATGCGGCCTCGATCGAAGAACAACGCATGCTCACGAACCTCAAGGCGCGCGATCGCGAGGTGCGTACCCATGAGAGTGCCCATCGCGCGGCTGGTGGCGATCTCGTGCGCGGTGGCTCCTACGATTACCAACAGGGGCCGGACGGGAAACGCCATGCGGTCGGTGGTGATGTCCAGATCGACACCACCCCCGTCCCGGACGATCCACGCGCCACCGCGGACAAAATGGCGCAGGTCATTCGCGCAGCGTTGGCCCCGGCCAAGCCCTCACCCACCGACCTCGCCGTGGCCGCGCAGGCCACGACCGAACGTAATCGCGCCCAGAGCGAGGCCCGCATGGACCCCGGCGCAGCAAGCGACGACAACCGATCATCTACAAACCCTTCATCGACGAACAACGGGACCAGCGACAACAACGGGGCCAGCGACGCCACCAGCGCCTATCAACGCACGGCCGACCAATCGGACAGCGGATCGAACCTCAACGCCATGGCCTGAGCCTGCCCGCTCCCCGATCCGCACGCCACTGGCCGGCCTCGATGGCGAAGCAATCGGGCATCAGCCTATTCACCCCATCAGCAGGTATTTGGTCTCCAGGTACTCATCCAACCCTTCGCTCGCCCCCTCGCGACCCAGACCCGATGCCTTGACCCCACCAAAGGGGGCGGCGGCGTTGGAGATTAGGCCCGTATTGATCCCAATCATGCCCGCCTCGATGGCCTCGGCGACCCGCCAGACCCGGTGCACGTTCTCGCTGTAGAAATACGCCGCTAAGCCGAAGGGTGTGTCGTTCGCCATCTCGATCGCCTCGGACTCGTCGGTGAAACGTGACACGGCCACCAGCGGCCCAAATGTCTCCTCGTGCATCACCTGCATCGATTGGCGCACTTCCGTCAGTAACGTGGGCAGCACGTAATTCTCGCCGCGAGGATCACGCCGCCCGCCGGAAACCAGTGTGGCGCCTTGTCCCGTGGCATCCTCGACCTGTGCCAGCACCTTGTCGGCGGCCGCCTTGTCGATCAGCGGAGTCACGTCGGAATCGGGGTTCATCCCGTCGCCCAGCTGGAGGTCCTCGATGCGGGCCTTGAGCCGGCCCACGAACGCGTCATACACCCCGTCCTGAACATAGAAGCGATTGACGCAAACGCAGGTCTGGCCGGTGTTACGGAATTTGGCGGCAATCGCGCCTTCAACGGCGGCCTCGAGATCGGCATCGTCAAAGACCATAAACGGCGCATTGCCGCCGAGTTCCAGGGAAATCTTCTGCACGTTCCCGGCCGCCTGGCGCATCAAGGCACTGCCGACCTCGGTCGATCCGGTAAACGAAATCTTGCGCACGGTCGGATTGGCCGTCATTTCGGTCGCGATTTCGCTCGCCGAACCGGTCAACACGTTGAACACCCCGGCCGGCACCCCTGCCCGCTCCGCGAGCACCGCCAACGCGAGTGCCGAAAACGGCGTGGCGCTGGCCGGCTTGACCACGATCGGGCAACCGGCCGCGAGCGCCGCGGCGGCCTTGCGGGTGATCATCGAGGAAGGGAAGTTCCACGGCGTGATCGCCGCACAGACACCGATCGGCTGGCGCAGCACCACAATCTGTTGCCCCGCCTTGGCCGGCGGGATGGTGCGGCCATAGGCCCGCCGCGCTTCTTCCGCGAACCACTTGAGAAACGAGGCCCCGTAGCGGATCTCGCCGGCCGATTCGGCCAGTGGCTTGCCCTGCTCGATCGTCATGATTCGCGCCAGGGTCTGTTCGTGCTCGAGCATCAATTCGTACCAACGGTACAAAACCGCGCCCCGCGCCTCGGCGGTCTGCTCCCGCCAGGCCGGCCAGGCCCGGTTGGCAGCCTCGATCGCTTGCCGGGTATGCTCGCGACCCAATCGCGGGACCGTGCCAATCTGCGCGCCGTTGGCCGGATTGGTAACCGCCTGACGTTCCACATCTTCGGGTGAAATCCACTGCCCGTCGATAAAACAGGCCTCACGGAACAACGACTTGCCGTCAATTGATGCGATCAACTCTTCGCTCATCCTCGCCATCCTTCAGACCGTGGGGTTCGGATAGCGAGCATCGATCACATCGATCGCGTCCAGCAATTCCGACGAGAGTGAAACATCGGTCGCACGGATGTTTTCCTCCAGCTGGCGCATCGTCGTAGCACCGATGATGGTCGCGGCGACCTCGGGACGACGCAGGGTGAAAGCGATTGCCATCTGGGCCGGTGACAGCCCGTGCTCGCGAGCTAACTCCACATAGGCGCGTGTCGCCGCGGTGGCATTGGGCTTTTCGTAACGCTGACCGAAATCAGGGAAGCGCGTGATTCGTCCCGGAGTAGACGGATCGTTCAGGTATTTGCCGGTCAGATGACCGAATGCCAGCGGGCTGTAGGGCAACAACGCCACATCCAGCTGGTTGCAGACCTCGGCCAGGCCACCGGTCTCGAAGGTGCGGTTCATCAGGTGGTAGGCGTTCTGCACCGAGGTGACCACCGGCAGACCATGTCGACGCGCTGCCTCGACGAAGGCCATCACCCCAAAGGGCGTCTCGTTCGACAGCCCCACATACCGGATCTTGCCGGCCTCGACCTGTTCGCCCAGCGCCCGCAACTGGTCATCGATCGACTCGCTCTCCCACCGTTCATCGGGGTCGTAATAGACCTGGCCGAACTTGGGCACGTAACGATCCGGCCAGTGAATCTGGTAGAGATCGACGTAGTCCGTCTGCAGCCGCTGCAGGCTGTCATCGATCGCCTGCCGGACCTGCTCGCGCGTCACGCGAGGACCGCCACGCACGTGGTTGAGACTGGAGCGCCCTGCCCCGGTAATCTTGGTGGCAATGGTCAGTTCGTCGCGCCGTTGCTTGCGCAGCCAGGAACCGACGTACTCCTCCGTCCGCCCCTGGGTCTCGGCGCGTGGGGGCACCGGATACATCTCGGCGGTGTCGATGAAGTTGATCCCGGACGCGACCGCATGGTCGAGTTGTTCGTGTGCCTCCGCCTGTGTGTTCTGCTCGCCAAAGGTCATGGTGCCGAGACAGATCTCGCTTACCTTGAGGTCACTATTGCCCAGTCGTCGGTATTCCATCGTTACTCCACGCGTTTTACCCTGTGATGCCGCCCACGCGGAGCGGCCGCATACAATGTAAGACATGTCGATCATGCCCGGCCAATCGGGCCCGGCCCATTTAGCCCAAAAGAGTAGCCGAGATGACAGACGTTTCCAGTCAAGTCGCCGCCGCACACCTCGAGTTGATCGAGAGCGTGAGCGCCGCGCTAGCCTCGCCCGACTCCACCACGGCTCGCACTGCCGCGATGCTGGTCATCGACAGTTACCGGGAAGATGGCTGGAACGATTTGGCCGCGGCCATCAAGGCGCGTCTGTCGGATTCCAAGGTCGACGAATCGCAACTCGATGACGAAGACCGCATGATCCTCGCGGCAATCGAACGGGCCGCGCATGACCCGACGTGGCTGGACAGCGTCGCCGAACAGGCAGAAGTCGAGGCCGCCGAGCAGATTGCCGCCTTGATCCTCGCCGCCACCTGGGGGGAGCGCGAGGCCCTGGCGGCCTTGAACGAGATGCGCGAGGCGGCCCGGGCAGCCGGCATCGAGGGCTCGACGGCTCACGCGTTCGTCGCCCTCGTGGAAGGCGAACGGCAGCTTGAGGCACTCCTGGAGGCTCATCCAAACGCGCAGGTCGGGTTAATCGAACGCACCCTCGCTGCGCTCACTCAACGTGAGCAGGAGCAGGGCTGAGGCCACACACGGCAATTGCCTGCCCGGCTCCACCTCCCTCAGAGGGACGCGTCGCCTGCCGCAGGTCCCGCTGCTGTCCTTTCCTAGCTAAGAATCGTTGCCTCGGCTCGCAACTGCCCGCTGACCTGGCACATCAACTCATAGCTGATGGTGCCGGCGGCCTGGGCGACCTGGTCGATCGGCAATCCATTGCCCCAGCACTCCACCTCGTCGCCCACCTGTGCCTTGATGCCACGCAAATCCACCGTGACCAGGTCCATCGACACCCGTCCGATCACCTGGCTGCGCTGACCGTTGACCAGGATCGGCGTGCCATCAGGCGCGTGACGCGGATAACCATCCCCATAGCCGACCGATGCCAGCCCCACCGGCATGGTCTCCGGGGCCACGAAACGCCCGCCATAACCGACGGACGCGCCGCTCGTCACCGTGCGCACGGCCACCAGGACGGTCTTGAGGGTCATGGCGGCCTGCAGACGATGCTGGGCCGCCTCGCCGAAAATGAACGGGTTGCCGCCATAAAGCATGATGCCCGGACGCACCCAGTCGCCACCGGCCGCACTCGCACCCAGCAAGGCCGCGGAATTGCACAGGCTTGTTTCGCCCGTCCAATCCGATGCGATCGAGCGGAACGTCTCGATCTGTTGCTCGGTGGGCGCGCTATCCGGCTCATCGGCGCGGGCGAAATGGGTCATCAGTCCGACCGTCCCGCCAACCGCCGGGCAATGCGTCAGTCGTTCACGGGCCGATTGCACGTCCTCGGGCATCAATCCCGCGCGATGCATGCCCGTATCCACCTTGATCCAGGCGCGGATGCATCCGGCCGGCAAAGACGCGGCCTGCCGCTCGAGCATGTCCAGCTGTGCCGGGTCGTGAAAGATCAGCTCAAGCGATCGATGGGCGGCAAGGTCAAGTTCTTCGGCTGTCAGCGCCCCCTGCAGGACCAGAACGCGCTCGGCAAGCCCCGCCTCACGCAGCGCGACGCCCTCGCCCGGTGTGGCCACGGCAAGCCCGTCGGTTTGCGCCTTCGAGAACGCTCGCGCGGCCGTCAGCAGGCCGTGACCATAACCGTCCGCCTTGACCGCGGCAAAGATCGAGCGCGTACCCGACGCCTGGCGGGCGACGCCCAGGTTATGGCGCATCGCCCGGGTATCGATGAGCAGTCGCGCACGCCGCATCACCGATAGGCTTCCGGAACGCTCTCGGGGCTGATGAAATCCTCAAACCGGGTGTTCTGGCCGCGGAAGGTCATCGGAACCGTGCCCACCGGGCCGTTTCGCTGCTTGCCGATGATGATCTCCGCCATGCCCTTTTTCTCGGTATCCGGCTCGTAGACCTCTTCCCGGTAGATGAACATGATGATGTCGGCGTCCTGCTCGATGGCGCCCGATTCGCGCAGATCGGACATCACCGGTCGCTTGTTGGGTCGTTGTTCGAGCGAGCGGTTGAGCTGGGAGAGCGCGATCACCGGCACGTTCAGTTCCTTGGCCACCGCCTTGAGCGAGCGCGAGATCTCGGAAATCTCGTTGGTCCGGTTCTCCTTGGAGCCCGGCACCTGCATCAGCTGGAGATAGTCGACCACGATCATGCCGAGATCCTCTTCCCGCGCGAGGCGTCGAGCGCGGGAACGTAGATCGGAGGGCGAAAGTGCCGGGGTATCGTCGATAAAAATCTTGGTCTGGCTCAGCTGGCCCACTGCCCCCGAGATGCGATGCCAATCGCTGTCTTCCAGACGACCGGTACGCACCTTGGTCTGATCGATCCGCCCCAGTGACGAGAGCATCCGCACGGCAAGCTGGTCACCCGGCATTTCCATGGAAAAGACCGCCACGGCCTTCTTGCTGTACAAGGCGACATTCTCGGCGATGTTCATCGCGAAGGTGGTCTTGCCCATCGAGGGGCGCCCGGCGACGATTACCAAATCACCCTTGCCCAACCCGGTGGTCATGTCGTCGAGGTCGCTGAAACCGGTGGCCAGCCCGGTCACCTCACCCTTGTTCTCATAGAGTTCGGCGATGCGGTCCATGGCCACGGTCAACAGATCGGTGATGCTCTGGAAGCCGCGCCGGGTACGAGACCCTTCGTCGGCAATGGCGAAGATCTGCTTTTCGGCCAACTCCAGCACGTCGTAGGCCGTCTGGCCCTCGGTCTGGTAGCTCTTGCGGGAGATCTCGGTGCCCACCTCGATCAGCTGGCGCAGCAGCGAGTGCTCACGGATGATCTCGGCATACGCGGCAATATTGGCTGCACTGGGCACGGAATCGACCAAGGCCCCCAGGTAATCGTTGCCGCCAATATCCTCGAGTTTCTCCAGCGTCTTGAGACGCTCGGAGACCACCATGGCGTCGAAAGGCTGGCTACGCTCGGCCAGCTCAGCGATGACCTGGAAGACCAGCCGATGGTCGTGGAAGTAGAAATCCGGGGCGGTGAGCTTGTCCCCCACCTGCTCGAAGGCGAGTGGATCGAGCATCAGACCGCCGAGCACCGCCTGCTCTGCCTCCTGGGAATGCGGCGGCACCCGCAGTGCCAGCGGAGAGCCGACCGTGGCATTCGAGCTGCGACGGGGTTTGGGCTTGTCGGAATCGTAGTCCGGGAGTGACATGAATCTCGGGTACCAGAAGGTGTGACGGCGCAAGGGGCGTCCGACTACGGCACGTCTGTGCGGCCGGTTTGGACTCCCCGAAGGAAGTGTCGATGATACGCCCTGCACCTGGCATTGACCACGCGGATCGAGGCGGTTCCTCAATTTCAAATCGGCGTATTTGCCTACCCGATGGCGCAAAAGAAAGGCCCGCACCTCGACGAGGGCGGGCCTTGCTATACATCGGCGATCGTCACGCGGCAGCAGGCGCCGCGAGAAGACCGCTCGACAAGATTACTGCTCCGGGACGACCACGACGTTGATCTCGACGTTGACTTCCGAGTGCAGGTGCAGCTGGATCGGGAACTCGCCCAGCGCGCGCAAGGCACCTTCCGGCATCCGCACTTCACGCTTTTCCATCTCGATACCGTAGGCTTCGTTGACCGCTGCGGCAACCTCGTCGGTACCGACCGAACCGAACAGCTTGCCTTCGGCACCGGCCTTGACCGGAATGGTAACGCTGGCTTCTTCACCGATCTTGTCGGCACGAGCCTGGGCGGCAGCCAGTTCTTCGGCGGCCTTCTTCTCGAGATCGGCGCGACGCGCTTCGAACTCTTCCATGTTGGCCTTGGTGGCCGGCTTGGCCTTGCCGTACGGGATCAGGAAATTGCGGGCATAACCCGGGCGGACGCGGACCACGTCGCCCAGCGAGCCGAGGTTCTCGACCTTACTCAACAGAATTACTTGCATGGATATTGACTCCTAGACGCTCGGGACGGACGCGATCAGTGACGGTCGGTGTACGACAGCAGGGCCAGAAAGCGCGCACGCTTGATGGCGGTCTGCAGCTGACGCTGATAACGGGCGTTGGTACCAGTCACACGACTCGGCACGATCTTGCCGGTTTCGGTGACGTACTGACGCAGGGTGTCAATGTCCTTGTAGTCGATGTGCTTCACGCCCTCGGCGGTGAAACGGCAAAAACGCTTGCGACGGAAAAAACGGGCCATGGATCAAACCTCTTGAAACTTATTCGCTGGAGTCGTCGGACTTCTTGTCGTCGTCACGAGGCTCTTCGCGCTTGTTGTCATCGTCACGCTTGTTGTCATCGTCACGATTGCGCGGACGGCGCTCGGCTTCGCGCTCCTGCATCATCGGAGAGGCTTCGGTGTAGGCCTCGTCGCAACGGATGGTCATGTGGCGCAGCACGGCGTCGTTGAACTTGAACGCTTCCTCAAGCTCGGCCAGGGAAGCCTGGTCGGTCTCGACGTTCAGCATGACGTAGTGCGCCTTGACCAGTTTCTTGATCGGGTAGGCCAGTTGACGGCGACCCCAGTCCTCGAGGCGATGGACCGTGCCCTGCGCAGCTTCGATGATGCCGCGGTAGCGCTCGATCATGGCCGGGACCTGGTCGCTCTGGTCCGGATGGACCATGAAGACGATTTCGTAATGACGCATGGATCAAAACTCCTGTGGATGGAAGGCAGCCTACCGCATGCGGAACGGTCAGGCAGGAGAAACAAGCGGCGTATACTACGGCCATTCCACGGCCACATCAAGGGATGTCATCGGATTACCCTCTACGTCTCTTCACCCACACGAGACGGCAACCGAGATGCCCTACCCGCCACGCTCGACTGACGATTCCGCCTCCGCGAAGGCTTTCCTGATCGCCTTCGTCATGGCCGGGCTTGCCGGTCACATAAACAGCGTCATGCTGATGGCCTTCGGCCTGCCGGTCAGCCAGATGACCGGCACGGCATCCCACCTGAGTGAAGGGATGGCGCTGGCCGACCCGATGGTGGTCATTACCGCCGTGGTCATCCTGACCGGATTCATCGGCGGCGCCACCCTGTCGGGCTTATTGATCGGACGACGGCCATTCCCGGAAAGCTCACGCTATGCCTGGGCCCTCGGACTCGAATCGTTGCTTCTGGCGACCGCCGTGATCTGCGTCGTTCTCGGCCAAGCCACCGGTGCCCTGGCAGCCGCCGCGATCGCCTGTGGCCTGCAGAACGCATTGGTCGCCAGCTACCGAGGCCTGCTGATACGCACCACTCACGTCACCGGCATCGCCACCGATCTCGGGGTGTATCTGGCACGTCTGATTCGTCGACGGGCGTGGTCATGGCAGGGATGGCTGTTGCTCACCTTGCTCGGCGGTTATGTCCTCGGTGGAAGCATGGCCGTCTTTGCCCAGGGGCTGGTGGGCACGACCAACAACCTGCTCATTCCCACTGTTGCTACCGCCGCCATCGCCGTTCTTGACGCTGTGTATCAACGCCAGCGACGGAACACGATCAACGGCTGATCACGACAAAGGCAAGGGCGTAGGCGCGCTCGTCGCTGACCGACAGCTCGATCGACACCCCACCGAGCCGTTCGAAACGTTCGCGGGCCTTGCCATCAAGCAAGACATTCGGGCGACCGTAGTCATCATGCCCCGTCTGGATGTCGACCAACCGCAACCCCTCCCGAAACCCGGTGCCCAGGGCCTTGGCCACGGCCTCCTTGGTCGCAAAGCGCTTGGCGATCCAGGGGGCCGGGTTGCGTTCCGGCAATCGCTCACGCTCCACCGGACCAAGGACACGCTCGACCAGACGGGTCCCGTGGCGATCGAGTGCCGCCTTGATGCGTGCAATCTCGACCAGGTCGGTGCCGATACCCAGAATCATGCAGGCAGTGTCCGACCGAAACCGGGTCAGTCTGCCGAACGACCGAAGCGGGCCGCGTGCATCAGCGTCTTCATTTCGCGCACGGCGGCCGGCAGACCGGAGAAGACCGACTGGGCAATGATCGCGTGCCCGATATTGAGTTCCTCGATCTGCTCGATCGCGGCAATGGCCGCGACGTTGTGGTAATGCAGTCCATGACCGGCATTGACCGACAGGCCCACGTCGGCGGCGTCCCGGGCACACGTTCGAATCAGGTCAAGTTGCTCCTGGGCCGCATGATCGTCGGCGGCATTGGCATAGTGGCCGGTATGGATTTCGATTACCGGCGCGTCGCAGGCGACGGCCGCATCGATCTGCCGCGGGTCGGCATCGACGAACAGCGACACGCGAATGCCGGCCTCGCCCATGCGATCACAGGCCGCGTGGATGCGATCGATCTGCCCGGCCACGTCCAGGCCGCCCTCGGTGGTCAATTCATCGCGGCGCTCCGGGACCAGACAGACGTCGTGCGGGCGGAGCACGCACGCCAGCTCGATCATCTCGTCGGTCGCGGCCATTTCGAGGTTCATGCGGGTCTGCAACAGATCGCGCAAGATCGCCACGTCGCGATCCTGGATATGCCGACGGTCCTCGCGCAGATGCAAGGTGATGCTGTCGGCCCCGGACTGTTCGGCGAGCAAAGCGGCGTGCACCGGATCCGGGTAGCGCGTCCCGCGCGCCTGACGCAGGGTCGCGACGTGATCGATATTCAGACCGAGCAAGGGATATTGGGCGGTGACGCGATTGGTCATGGTTTTCAGCTTCCGGAGTCAGTGTGGGCGTTGTTCGAGTCGATATAGGCGGGGATTAGTCTAAGGCCTGAGGGGATCGCCTGCATCGTGTCCCCGAGTCGAGTCCTTGGCGCTGGGCCACAGCCTTCGCGACAGAAAGGGTGCGGAGCCGACGTGTGGGGCCAACAATCCCTGCATCAGGTCCCGTGCCCGGCGTCGATCAGCGGCCTCATCCAACATCTCGTCACGAGCGATCGCAAGCAGCAGGCGGCCCGGGACGGTGTTTGCCCCGTTGCCGGGCACGATACCGCCCTGGAGGCCGACGCGATATTGCCGCTCAGGTTCGATCGGCAAGCCATCGGCCGCCCGGGCCCAGTCCAGACCGGCACCGAGGTGTTCCAGCATGCGACGCTCGAACCGGCGCACGACCACCGACACCGGCATCTCCGGTGAATCGAGCATGGCCAGGCTTTTCCAGTAGTCGAGAAACAGGCCCGGCACCGCCTCTTCGGGGCGCAGGGCCCGGAGGATAAGCTCATGCAAGTAGAAGGCCGCGGCCAGCGATTGACCGCGCAGAAAACGCAGTCCCTCGACCGGCTCGGCCCCGGTCAGTATCGGCCACCCCCCTCGCCCGGCCGTCTCCACCTCGAGACAGACGAAATTGGGCGGTCGCTGGCTGCCGCGTTTTTTGACTCGGCGCGCCCCATTCTGCCGCATGCGCACCCAGCCGCGGGTGTCGGTCAGCCAGTCGAGCAGCAGGCCGTGTTCCTTGAACGGTCGGGCGTGGAGCAAAAAACCGCGCACTACGTCACCGGCCCTTGCCGACCGACCCGATCGGCGTCATTCGGGCAACTGGTACCCGAGCGCGGCCACGGAGCGTTCGTCGTCCGCCCAGTCGTCGGCCACCTTGACCCAGAGATCGAGCATGACGCGCTTTTCGATCAGGTGTTCGATCGCCTCGCGCGCCTGTTGCCCCACGATCTTCAGGCGCGATCCCCGGTTGCCGATCACGATGCCCTTCTGGCCGGCGCGCGCGACGTAGATGACCGCGCCGATGGTGACCAGGCGATCGGTTTCCTCGAAGCGCTCGATCATCACGGTGGTCTGATAGGGCAACTCGTCGTGCAGCGAGCGCGCCAGCTTCTCGCGGATGATTTCCGCGGTCATGAAACGCACCGGCGCAGTGGTGACCTGGTCCGCGTCGTATCCACTCGGCCCTTCCGGCAAGTACGAAAACACCAGATCCAGCAACCCGTCGAGACCACGGCGACGCCGGGCGCTCATCGGGTAGATCTCGGCGAAATTGCCCTTGTCACCGATCCGGCCTAGAAACGGCAACAGTTCGGTCTTGTCGTTGACCAGGTCGACCTTGTTCACCAACAGCACCACCGGCGCCTCCACATGCGAGAGCAGGCGCAGTACGGCCTCGTCCTCGGCACCGAACTGACCGGCCTGCACCATGAACAGGATCAGGTCGACGCCTTCGAGCGCGCTGCGCGCGGTGCGGTTGAGTTGGCGATTGAGGGCATCCCGGCCACCCTCGTGAAGCCCCGGCGTGTCGATCAGCACGATCTGTCCGCGCGGCTCGGTGACGATCCCGGTGATCCGGTGTCGGGTGGTCTGCGGCTTGGGGGCGGTGATCGAGACCTTCTGCCCCACCAACCGGTTGACCAGGGTCGACTTGCCGACATTGGGACGACCGACGATCGCCACGTGACCGAAACGGGGCGATGAGGTCATGCCTGGCTCTCCGATGGGGAGTTGTTTTGGTGACGCTCCTGGAGCGTCTTGAGCATCCGCCGTGCGGCCGTCTGTTCGGCACGACGACGGGACGATCCGTTGGCGCGGGTCGCGAACGGTTCGTTACGGACATTCACCCGACAGGCCACCTCGAAGGTCTGCTTGTGCGCCTGCCCGGTCTGTTCGAGCACCTCGTATTCCGGTAGCGCCTGCCGGTCGCGTTGCAGGTACTCCTGCAACTGCGTCTTGGCGTCCTTGAGCTCCTGGGCATCCGGCAGCGAGGTCAGCTCGCCATTGAACAGCGCCTGGACCCAATCGCGGGCCGGTGCAAAGCCCTGATCGAGGTACAGGGCCCCGATGATCGCTTCGAGCGCGTCGGCCAGGATGGAATCACGGCGATGACCGCCACTCTTCAATTCGCCGGACCCCATGACCAGGTAGTCGCCCAACCCGATGCGGCGAGCAACCTGGGCCAGGGTCTCTTCACGGACCACCGAGGCGCGCAGGCGTGAAAGCGCCCCCTCGGTCGCTTCCGGCTTGTGACGGTAAAGGTAGTCCGAGATGGCGAGGTTGAGGATCGAATCACCCAGGAATTCCAGGCGTTCGTTGTTCAACTTTCCGGACGAGCGATGCCGCAGCGCCTGCGAAAGCAGGTCGGCATCATCGAAAGACAGCCCCAGCGATTGCGCCAGGGTGTCCGGGTCTCGGATCAGGGGATTGGAGCTTTTAGTTACTGACACGGGTCTGATGTTTGAACTCGGCGACGAGCGAGAGGTTGCCGAACAGGGTGGCGCGCCCCTCGTAGTTGTAGGTGACGCTGTATCCGCCCGTAACCGGACGAATCTCGAATTCCTTGGAGTCGAAGCGATCGTCGGCTTCGTTGATGTCCAACTGCTTGTCGATCTTGCGACGAATCTCTCCCGGGCTTCCCGCGGATTCTTCACCCACGCTCTTGAAAATGGTGGTCAGCTTCTGATCGGCGATGTAGAGCGGCACGACCTGCATCACGACTAGGGCCGCGAACCCCAGCACGATCGCTGCAATGATCAACCCCACCAGCGACATGCCGCCCTGGCGGGTGGCACCGACCGCTTGGCCGCTCACCTGCCCACGGCATTGGCCCTTCGAAACGCTGTTGTCCATTTGCTTCATCCTCGCCTTGCCCGTCGGTACGAACGGGGCATTCCCTCGTTTGACGTCAGTCGGCATGCACGGTATCGATCGAGCGGCCGATGCGCCCGGCATCGAACCCACCGTCCTGCCAGTTCCAGTGCATCCAGATCATAACCGCTTTGCCCACCAGATTCGATTCCGGCACGGTGCCCCAGAAGCGGCTGTCATTGCTGTGATTGCGGTTGTCACCCATGACGAAATATTGCCCCTCAGGCACGGTCCACTCCGCGGCCCCCAAGCGGCGGTCGGTGTCCATCAGAATCCGATGTGGCTCGTCCTCAGGCAGGGTCTCGACCGCCGTGGTCAGGCCGGCATGCTTGAGATTGGCATCGCCGTCGTAACGCCCGGTCGTCTCCAGCGACACTGGTTCGCCGTTGATCCACAACCGCTGGTCGTCGACGCGCACCGTATCCCCCGGCAAACCGACGATCCGCTTGATGTAATCGACCTCGGGCTGTTGGGGATAACGAAAGACGGCCACATCGCCCCGCTCGGGCTCGCCAATCGGGAGCACCTTGGTGTTGACCACCGGCAGGCGCAGGCCATAGGTGAACTTGTTGACCAGGATGAAATCGCCAATCAGCAACGTCGGCATCATCGATCCCGACGGGATGCGGAACGGCTCGAACAGGAACGAGCGGATCACCAGCACGGCCAACAGGATGGGGAAGAACGACTTGGCGTAGTCGACCAGCAGCGGCTCGTGGTCCTGGGCCCCCCGGCCACCGATGCCCGCCTCGACACCCAGCTGCTGCGTTTCCGCCGCCAAGCGGGCACGGCGTTTGGGCCGAAAGACCAATCGATCAATCAGCCAGATCAGGCCACTGACGAAGGTGGCAACCACCAAGACAAGTTCAAAATCCACGACGTGCTCCGCGTTGGGTCAATCGAGTCGCGCGTGGCGACAATCAGTTCTTGTTGTCCATCTGCAAGACGGCGAGGAAGGCCTCCTGGGGCACTTCGACCTTGCCGATATTCTTCATCCGCTTCTTGCCGGCCTTCTGCTTTTCGATCAGCTTCTTCTTGCGCGAGACGTCACCGCCATAACACTTGGCCAGCACGTTCTTGCGCAGCGCCTTGACGTTGGTCCGCGCGATGATCTTGCCGCCGATGGCCGCCTGCAGCGCCACCTCGAACATCTGCTGCGGGATCAGCTCCTTGAGCTTCTCGACCAGCTCGCGCCCCCGCTGTTCGGACTTGTCGCGGTGGACGATCAGGGAAAGCGAATCGACCGCCTCGCCGTTGATCAGGATGTCCATCTTGACCAGTCGGGCCGCCTCGAAGCGATCCAGGTGGTAATCGAAGGAGGCATAGCCGCGCGAAACCGATTTCAAACGATCGAAGAAGTCGAGCACCACCTCGGCCATCGGCAGATCGAAAATCAAGGTCACCTGGTTGCCGGAATACAGCATGTTCTTCTGCACGCCGCGTTTTTCCATGCACAGGCTGAGCACCGGCCCGACAAAGTCCTGCGGGCAGAGGATGTGCGCCTCGATGATCGGCTCGCGGATCTCGTTGATCAGCGTCGGATCCGGCAGCTGAGAGGGATTGTGGATGTGATAGGTCGTACCGTCCTTTTCCTCGATCTCGAAAATCACCGTCGGCGCGGTGGTGATCAAGTCAATGTCGTACTCACGCTCGAGCCGCTCCTGGATGATCTCCATGTGCAACAGCCCCAGAAAGCCACAGCGGAAACCGAAGCCCAGCGCGGTCGAGACTTCCGGCTCGAAGTGCAGCGCCGCGTCGTTCAGACGCAGCTTGCGCAGCGCCTCGCGCAGGTCGTCATAGTGGTCGGCCTCGACCGGGTACAGGCCGGAGAAGACCCGCGGCTGCATCTCCTTGAAGCCCGGCAACGGTTTGTCGGCCGGGTTCTCGGCGTCTGTCAGGGTATCGCCGACCTTGGCCGAGTCGATGTCCTTGATACCGGCGATGACAAAACCCACCTCGCCGGCGAGCAGCCCATCTCGAGCCAGCGTCTTGGGGGTGAACACGCCGGTCTTGTCGACGGTAAACACATCGCCCGTGCCCATGGCCTTGATCTTGGCCTTGGGCCGGATCGCCCCGTCGATGACGCGCACCAGGGCGACCACGCCGACGTAGTTGTCGAACCAGGAATCGACGATCAGCGCCTTTAGCGGACCGTCCTCGTTGCCTTCCGGCGGTGGAATCTGCTGGATCAGGCGCTCGATTACCTCTTCGACGCCCTCGCCCGTCTTGGCCGAGCAGTTGACGGCGTTCTGCGCCTCGATGCCGATGATGTCCTCAATCTCGGCCTTGACTCGGTCGGGTTCGGCGGCCGGCAGATCGATCTTGTTCAGCACCGGCACGACCTCAAGGCCCAGATCGATCGCCGTATAGCAGTTGGCGACCGACTGGGCTTCGACGCCCTGCGAGGCATCCACCACCAGCAACGCCCCTTCGCAGGCAGCAAGCGAGCGCGACACCTCGTAGGAGAAATCCACGTGCCCAGGCGTGTCGATGAAGTTGAGGCGATAGGTCTCGCCGTCAAGCGAGTGATAGTCCAACGAGACGCTCTGCGCCTTGATGGTGATACCGCGCTCGCGCTCGATGTCCATCGAGTCGAGCACCTGCGCGCTCATCTCGCGCTCTTCCAGCCCTTCGCAGCGCTGGATGATGCGATCGGCCAGCGTCGACTTGCCGTGGTCAATGTGCGCAATGATCGAGAAATTGCGAATCCGGGAGAGTCGCTCGGACGCCATAAGGGTTTAACTTTCGGTTCGTGAGAAAGTCCCGCGGCCAACGGGAATACGCCGCGAGAAGAGCCGCCCAGTATATAGGGCAAGAGACCCCAAAGTCAGGGCGACTTGTGCGGATTACCGGAAAAAGCGGGCATGAAGAAGCGTTGTTCACGATCACGCTCGACCAGGAACAGCACCACGTCATCACCCTTCCCGCCCCGGTTGTGTGCGATGCGGGCGATTTCACGATACGCCTCGGACAAGGTGTTTACTGGCTGGCGATCGATCGAGATGAGCCGATCCCCCGGCATCAGGCCGGCCTGGGTGGCCGGCCCCGCCGGATCAAGCTCGCCAATGCGGACCCCGCCACCTTCCAGTGGCCGCAGTATCATGCCGAGGGTCTCGATCACGACAAGCTCGGGATCTTCCAAGGACTCGGGGAGAGTCGTCTCCGACCGGAACACCCGCGGCTCGGGAAGCGAGCCCAAGGTGATATCCACATGGTATGTCTCTCCACCCGCCCAAACCTCCAGGGTGGCCTCGGAACCCGGCGGCAACGAACCCAACGCCTCGGTCAGGCCGGCACCGTCGACGAGCCGGATGTCATTGACGGCGAGGATGATATCCCCTGCCCCAATCGACGAATCGGCCGCGGGCGAGCCCTCGACAACTCTCACCACCTCGGCACCATGTGCAGAGTCCAGGCCCAAACGCTCGGCAAGTTGACGATTCACGCCGCGCACCTCCACGCCGAGAAAGCCTCGCTGGACCTCGCCGTTCTGTTTTATCTGGCGGATCACATCGACGACGTAGTTGATGGGAATAGCGAACGAAATGCCGTTGAAGGCGCCGGATTCGGTGAATATCTGCGCATTGATCCCGACCACCTGTCCCCGCGTGTTGAAAAGCGGGCCGCCGGAATTGCCCGGGTTGATGGCAACATCACTCTGAATGAAGGGCACGTAAGGCTGATTGTTCTGACCCGGCAGGTGCCGACCCAAACCGCTGATGATGCCCGCGGTCACGGTCTGGTCGAACCCGTAGGGTGAGCCAATCGCCAACGCCCACTGCCCGGGCCTGACCGTGTCCGAATCACCGAGCGACACCGACGGCAGACCGTCGGCCTCCACCTTGAGCAGGGCGATGTCACCGATGCCGTCGATACCCACCACGTCGGCGGCCAGTTCGCGGCCGTCGATCAGGCGCACGAACACCTTGCTCGCCCCCGCGATCACGTGCGCGTTTGTGACGACGTAGCCATCCTCGCTGAGGATAAAACCTGACCCATCGTTTTCCGGTGGTATCAGCGAGCGGGGCTGTTCATCTGCGCGCTCCCCGAGCAAATCACGCATCCAGTCGTGGCGGCGATCACCGCCCTCTGCCTCTCCAGACAGGGGAGGCAGGCTGCTTACGCCGGTAACGTTGACGACCGAGGGGGCATTGGCTTCCACCAACTGCGCGAAGTCCGGCAAGCCGGTTACCTGCACGGGGGCAGGCTGATCCTCGGGATCAGTGCAGCCCGCCGACAACAGGGCGAACAGGACCAACGGAACCAGTGCCCGCGGGAGGCTTGCGAGGCACGGAAAGACCATTCGGGGTGAATGCATCGGGAAACGACCGGGAAAACGTGAAAGGCGGGATTCGGGGGCAACACGGCAGCCGTGCCGCACGCGGAAGCTTACTCCGAATCGACGCCGACAAAAATCAATCCGTTACGGCGACTTGTTTGACGAATCGGGAGGCAGTTGATCTTCCTCTGCCTGACGAAGCGTGATTTCGTGAAGCACGGGAAAGAACGCCCCGGAGCGCGCCTGACGTTGTTGGCGGCCGTGCACGAAAAGCAAGGCGCCGGCCAACCCGGCAACGGCCCCCAGAGCGGTCAACCATTCTCGAGCGAAAAGCGTCTCTACCACCAGCGCGCCCGTGAGCAGGCCAACCAGTGGCGCGAGATAGAGCCACAGCGACGCCGTCAATACCGCTCGTTGCGAAAGGGCGATGACCACGTGATCACCCACCAACAACGCCTCCTCGGTGGGCAGATAGAGCCGATGACGCGGCAAACGAAAAAGCCGCTGGAACACACTGACGCCACAGCCACGGCCTTCCCGGCAGTTAGCACAGCCGCTCTGGCCTTCCGATTCGAGCCAGGCACCACCCGCCTCCACCGCAACGACCCGTGCGGCTTCGAGCACCGGTTGGTCGATCCCCACCCGTTCCTGATCCATTATTCGCCCCGCCTGTGAACGAACCGCCCACTATGGCGACGACTGACCAAGGCCACGACCCGGCAGCGCAGGGTTTCCGTGACAGGCTTGCTGGGTCGGTCCGCCGGGGTCCCCGGGCTGTTTGTTCCTACCGGCTCGGCCGGCAGAGCCTCGCGCAGTCGCCCGGCTCTGGCAGGCGTACAGCAGAAGGCCACCCTCACCAAGGTGAGAGTGGCCAACACGAATGGCTTGCTAACAAGCAATCGCGACGCGTGCATCACGCCTCGCCTAGTTCCGGTCTAAGGTCGCGGCCCGCGCCTCCGGGCCGGTGGTACCCAATTCGGGCGACGCCACGCGGTAATGCGTCACCACGTAGGGATTCGGACCCGAATTACTTCGCCCCCTCGCCCAATCTGGCAGCTTGGAGCCATTACCCGGCGCCGTGGAGGCCTGAATAACCCGACTTTGCTGCGGATTGACCGCAAGCGCAGCCGGCGAGACATCACCTGACAATCCCTGCGCGTTGAGTGACGCCATGACGGCGCGATCATTCTCGGTCGGGGCCGCGGCCTGCATGGGCGCCTCCCCATCGACTACCGAGCGGTCCCCGGTTGACAGAGTCAGGCCAACGGCCGTGACTGCGGCGAACAGGGACGCCGCCATGGCTCCCTGCCAGACACGCCGATTCTGCCAGTTGCGAGCGCTCGACAAAGCGACCACCTTGCCGCCGCCCGGACGCTCGGCATCCGGAATCTCGTCGAGGCGGGCATTGATCGAATCGAGCAAATCACGCGTGGCCAGCGGCTCACCGCGCAGCCGGCCACCGATGAGATCGTAGCTTCGGGTACGCGCACGAACGCCATCGACATCGGCCAACAGGGCGTCGACTTCTCGCTCGCCCGCCTGCCATTCATCGTCCCACCAATCCGAAATGGTGTCCCGAAGGATTGTTGGTTCGTTTGCCTGCCGTTGCTTCATCACAGATGCCACCTAAATTAATCGCCTTTGAACGGCTCAATCGACTGCTCAATCGCTTCACGGGCGCGGAAGATCCTCGACCGTACCGTCCCGATCGGGCAGCCCATGACCGCCGCGATCTCGTCGTAACTCAGCCCTTCCATCTCTCGCAGCGTCAAGGCCGTGCGCAAATCCTCGGGCAGATCCGAAATCGCCCTATCAATGGCCGTCTTGAGCTCCTCGGTCGCTGCGATCGCCTCCGGCGTTCCGCCATCACGCAACGCCTCGGGCTCCATCATTGGTTCGTCTGACTCGTCCGACCCGCCGGAGTTCAATGACACCATGTAGCCGCCGCGCGCATCCGAGGCAAGCTGGTTCTTGGCGGTATTGACGGCGATGCGGTAGACCCAAGTGTAGAACGCGCTGTCGCCCCGAAAGCGCTCCAACGCCCGGTAGGCTTTAATGAAGGTTTCCTGCGCCAGATCAAACACGAGCTCGGGATCACGGATGTACCGCGCGATCAGGCGCTGCACGCGATGCTGATATTTGAGGACCAGAAGATCGAAGGCTCGCCGGTCGCCTTTGCGCGCGCGGGCCACCAGGGCCTTGTCGTTCTCCTCGGCGCTCATTTCCGTGTCTGGTCCTGCCTGCGTACAAATCGTTAATAAAAAGGTGAGGTTTGCGCCGACCTTGGACGACCCGCTGGATCGGCTTGTCAGCCAACCCCGGCCGCCTTGATAGCCCAACGTCAGACCAGGCAAGGCCCGATCCCCGTGCCAAGCCCTCCAAGCACGTATACTCGCTGGACGTCAGTGTATCGAAAACCCGCGTTTGAGACATATATCGGACGCCATATATGTGCGACCGACTGCACGAGGACTTGTAAGCCTTCATGAACGACCAGAACGACAGCAGCACCCTTCAGAGCGACATCCTGATCATCGGCTCAGGGGCCGCCGGGCTGGCAATGGCCCTGCGGCTTCCCACCCATCTGCGGGTTTTGGTGCTCAGCAAGGCCGAACTGGTCGGCGGCAGCACTCCCTGGGCCCAGGGCGGGATCGCCGCCGCCCTTGGGGGCAACCAGGACATCGAGCAACACATCGAGGACACCATCAAGGCAGGTGCCGGCCTGCCCGACCGTGAGGTGGTCGAACGGGTGGTGCGTGCCGGCCCGGAGCAGATCGAGTGGCTGAAATCGCTCGAAATGCCCTTCAGTCACGACCGTAATGATCCTGAACGCCTCCATCTGACCCGCGAAGGCGGCCACAGCCAACGTCGGGTTGCCCATGCCGCCGATCACACCGGCCGTTCATTGATCGAAACATTGGTAAGCGCCGTCCGGGCGCGCGAGAACGTCACCGTGCTCGAGCACCACAACGCCGTCGACCTGATCACGGCTCGCCGGCTGGGCGAGACCCGCGATGCCTGCCTGGGCGCCTACGTGCTGGACATCAAGAATGACCGGGTCATCACCGTGCGGGCACGACACACGGCACTCGCCACGGGAGGAGCGGCCAAGGCCTACCTGTTCACGACCAACCCCGATGGCGCAACCGGTGACGGCATCGCAATGGGATGGCGCGCCGGCTGCCGGGTATCGAACATGGAGTTCATCCAGTTCCACCCCACCTGCCTGTACGAGCCGCGCGCAAAATCCTTCCTGATCAGCGAGGCGGTTCGCGGCGAAGGCGGGGTGCTGCTGCGACCGGACGGCACCCGCTTCATGCCCGAGCACCACCCCGACGCCGAACTGGCACCGCGTGACATCGTCGCCCGTGCCATCGATGCCGAAATCAAGCGCCTCGGCATCGATTGCGTCTACCTGGACATCAGCTTCAAGGGCCGCGAGTTCATCGAAACCCACTTCCCGATGATCCACGCCCGCTGCCTGGAGTTCGGCTACGACATGACCCGCGAGCCGCTGCCGGTCGTCCCGGCCGCCCACTATACCTGTGGCGGGGTGATGGTCGACGAGCACGGCCGTACCGACATCGACAACCTCTACGCCATTGGCGAAACCGCCCACACCGGCCTGCACGGGGCCAACCGACTCGCCAGCAACTCGCTACTCGAGTGTCTCGTCTTTGCCCAGGCCGCCGCCGAACGCATCGCCGAGCACCCGGATGCAGCGACTTACGAGCACCCGGTCATACCGGCGTGGGACGAAAGCCAGGTCACCGATCCGGACGAGGCCGTCGTGGTCACGCACAACTGGGATGAATTGCGCCGCAGCATGTGGAGCTATGTCGGCATCGTGCGCACCACCAAGCGCCTGTACCGCGCCCGCGACCGTATCAACCTGCTGCGCCGCGAGATCCATGACTACTACGCGCATTTCCGCGTCAGCAACAACCTGATCGAGCTGCGCAACCTAGTCGAAGTCGCCGATTTGATCGTGCGCTCGGCGCTCACGCGCCACGAAAGCCGCGGATTGCATTACAGCAAGGACTTCCCGGAGACCAACCCCCGAGCCGAGCACTTCAACACGGTGCTCATCCCACCACCGGCTCGGCCCTATCCCAGCGTCCGCGATCGCCACCGCGGCACGCCGCTGCAAGGCTGAGCCGAGTCCAACAAAAAAAGCCAGGCTAGCGCCTGGCTTTCATCTTTCTGGTCGGGCTTGCCCCGACCTGACAGATCGAATGGCCTATTGGCCGTATTCGATTACCGCACGGCGGTTCTTCGCCCAAGCGGATTCACCACTGCCATCCACGGCCGGTCTCTCTTCACCGTAGCTGACGGTGTCGATCTGGCTTGAAGAGACGCCGTAGGAGAGCAGCACGTCACGAACGGCATTGGCACGCTTCTCACCCAGCGCGATGTTGTACTCACGGCTGCCGCGCTCGTCGGTGTGACCTTCGACCACCACTTCGCGGTTGCCGTTTTCCTTGAGGAAGTCGGCATTGGCTTGCAGCATAGGCTGATACTGGCCGGCAACCGAGTACTCATCGAAGCCGAAATAGACCACACGCTCACGCTCGACCGGCTGACCTTCGTACAGCTCCGACTCGCTCATACCACCAGCGCCATACATGCCGGTGCTTTGTGCACCATCGGCCGAAGCGGAGTCGGCTCCAGCGTCACCGCCAGCACCCGGCCCAGAATCCGGCGTGGAGCTACATGCCGACAGAACCACGGCCAGCGCACCGACAGAAGCTAGATAGGACCAACGCATAATTCGATCTCCTTGAATTTGGAATACTTAAAATCAACACGAGACTGAGAAAACAATATCACAGCACTCGACCACCAGAACCGTGTCAGGTTGCTGCGGTGTGACTGGCATATGGCAACCCGGTTCCCGAAACAGATGGGCTTTTTTGCTTGAACGCCACACAACATGTTGCATATCAGCAACAACGGATCCCGGCTTGACACCAGCCGGCCCGATCGCGGAAGATGCGCGGGCTTCGGAGGGTTGGCAGAGCGGTTGAATGCACCGGTCTTGAAAACCGGCAAGGGTTAATAGCCCTTCCAGGGTTCGAATCCCTGACCCTCCGCCACCAGATCGGTCAAATGAGACACCTCCGGGTGTCTTTTTTGTTTTTGAGCCAGCCCACGCCGCCACCGTCGGTGGGTCTCGTTCCAGGGATTGGATCGAAACACGCTCGACAACGGTGCGCTTACAGGAAGGAATGCATGCAGGCACTGGAACTCATCCGCACCGGCATTGCCGAAAACACGGACATTAACCCAGCCGCCGTGGCCCCCGCCAGCCGGCTCGATGAGCTCGGCATCGACTCGTTCACCCTGCTCGAACTGATCTTCACCCTCGAGGAACGAATGGAAATTGAACTGGGAAGCGACGTCGGTACGCCGGAAACGGTCCAGGACCTGATCGACATCCTTCAGCCCCATTTGCCCACCGATGGCTGAATCCCGTCGCCAATCGCGGGTGGTCGTGACCGGCCTTTCGATTCTCGACCCGCTCGGTGGTAATACGAACGCGGTATTTGAGCGCGCCGCGGCCGGCCAGTCCAGTGTCCGCCTGTTTCGCTACGGTGACGAGACGATCGGCGGCTGCACGCCTGCCGTTTACTTCGACCCGATCGACTTCGAGACGCGACTCGGTAAGGCAACCTGCCGCAGTACCGACCCTTTCGCACGCCTGGCCCTGCTGGCCACCGACGAGGCCTGGCAGCAGGCACAATTGTCGCAATCAGCCGATGCCCCCAATCCGCGCGCCGGGGTCCACTGGGGCACCGCGCTCGGGGGCATCAACACCTTCGAGAACGGTTACCGCGCCTTCTGGAAGGAGGGACGCAAGCGACTCTCGCCGATGTCCGTGGTCATGGGCATGAACAACGCCGCCGCCTCGCAGATCGGTATCCGCTACGGGCTGGGCGGGCGGTCCGTGACCCACAGCGTCGCCTGTGTCTCGGCCGCCATCGCCATCGGCGAAGCCTACGAGCGCATCCGCGACGGCGAGATGGACCTGATGGTCGCCGGCGGCTCGGACCTGCCTCTCGGGGTCGGGGTGCTGCGAGCCTGGGATGCGATGCACATGCTCGCCCCAGGCGACGAGGGCAATGCCCACCGGGCCTGCCGACCATTCCACCCAGATCGCCGCGGGCTGGTGCTAGCCGAGGGCGCGGCCTGCCTGGTGCTCGAATCACTGGAACACGCCCAGCGCCGCGGCGCGCCCATCCTGGCTGAACTGGCCGGCTACGGCGCCTCCAACGACGCCAACCACGTCGTCCGGCCGGACCAGCGCGGACAGGTACGAGCCATCCAAGCCGCGCTGACCGATGCCAAGCTTGCCCACGATGCCATCGGTTATATCAACGCGCACGGCACCGCGACGACGGAGGGCGATGCCATCGAGGTCCGCGCCATCCGCGAGGCCTTCGGTGACACCCGGGCCGAACGGCTGCCAGTCAGCGCCACTAAGGCCGTCCATGGTCATGCGATGGGCGCGACCGGTGCAATCGAGGCGGCCCTGACCGTCCTGGCACTACAACAGGGTAAACTCCCGCCCACCGCGCATCTCGATCGGCTCGATCCGGCCTGCGAGGGGGTCGACCACGTGCGGGGCGAGGCACGTCCGGCCCCGGATATCCGAGCGGCGCTGTCGAACTCGTTCGCATTCGGCGGCAGCAATGCCGTGCTGGCCTTCACGCGCACCGACGCTTGACTTGCCGCCCCCTTATTCACTGACACACCGATAGACCAACTCAAACGATGACCGAAAGCCACGACAACAGCATCGATGCCCTGATCCCCGAGGTTGCCGCCGAACTGGTGGAGGCCCTGAACCTCGACGAGACCCCCGAGGAAATTGATCCGGACGAACCATTGTTCGGTGACGGATTGGGCCTGGACTCCATCGACGTGCTGGAAATCGCCCTGGTCGTTTCGCGGCGCTACGGTTTGAACCTGCGTTCCGACGACGACCGAAACGAGCAGATCTTCGCCTCGCTACGTGACCTATGCCGCTTCATCGCCGAGAACCGGACCAAATAACCGGCGATTCCACCGGCACGCAACTCCGTGGCTGGCTGATCGGCGCCATGGTGGCGCTCAACGTCGTGTTCGCCCACCTCTTTGCCGGGCCGGATCAGGTCTCCCTTGCCCAGGCGGCGCTGGCGGTCACACCGCTGGGGATCGTCGTCCTGATCCTGACCCTTCCGCATTCGAACCCACTTGGCCGCCTGATTACCCTGGTCGGGCTTTCGCTGCTGGTGCCGGGCATCGCAATCATCCTGCACGACCGTGTCTCGCTGCTTTACCTGCTGGAACATCTGGCGGTCCACATCGCGCTCGCCGCCTTTTTCCTGGCCAGCCTGCGAGCGGGACGAATGCCCGCCTGTACGCGTTTCGCCGAACAGGTGCACGACTCCATGTCCCCGGCGCTGAACCACTACACCCGCCAGGTTACCTGGGCTTGGGGACTGTTTTTTGTCCTCAATGGCGCCTTTTCGGTGGCCCTGATGGCGCTTGCCGGCCCCGCCATCTGGGCCGATTACGCCGTCTATGCCACCTTCCCGCTCGTCGCGCTGATGTTCGTACTCGAGTACCTGGTACGACTGCAGGTCTTGCCACGCGAGGATCTCTCCAGCCCCTGGAGTGCGGTGATCGCCTATCGCCGCCACGTCCGCGAAGCCGCCGAACGACGGAGTCAGCCATGAGCGACGCCATGGCCGACTGCATCTCGCTGGTACCCGACGGCAACCTCGACCGGGTGCTGCTCCTGGACGGTGAGAACCACTGGACCGTTGCCGACGTGCTGGCCAGCGCCCAGGAATTGCAGCAGGCACTCGGCGCCCTGCCCACCCCGGTCAGGCACCTGGTCAATCTTGCCGGCCGGCGCGACCAGTTTCTGGTGGGCCTGGTGGCCGGCATTCTCGGGGCACAGGTCAGTCTCATGCCCTCGACCCGCGGCCGTGGTGCCATTCAGGACCTGCTCGCAGATCACCCCGATACCGTCATACTCCACGACAACGACGCGCCGCTCGAGCCGACCCTGGCCGCCTGCGGTCCACACCTGGCCATCCCGCCCTTGCGCCGGGCGAAATCGCAAGGCGAGTGCGTTTCCCAGGTCCCCCGGATTCCCACCAGACAGCTCATCGCACGGGTATTCACCTCGGGCACCACCGGCAAACCCAAGGGCCATGACAAGCACTGGGGACGACTGGTCGCGAACGCCCGGGTCGCCGCCGACGCCCTGACCGCGCACCACCGGATCACGAGCAAGGCCCAGCGCGGCCCACTTGACGGTATTCACCTCCTCGGGACGGTGCCCTCCCAGCACATGTACGGGTTCGAGTCGCTGATCCTTGCCGCACTCTGCGGTGGTGCAACTTTATCCGTCGACCAACCCTTCTTCCCCGGGGATATCGCCGCCTCGCTGGCCGAATTGCCATCGCCGCGCATGCTGGTGACCACGCCCTACCACCTGCATCACCTGCTCGCCTCGGAATGTGCCCTGCCACCCTGCGAGCATATTCTGTGTGCCACGGCACCGCTCGAGCTCACGCTTGCCACCCACGCCGAGCAGACGCTGGGCGGGGTGCTCCAGGAAATCTACGGCTCCACCGAGACGGGCCAGATCGCCGTGCGCCAACCCACCCAAGGCGCCGACTGGCAATTGATGGAGGGTGTTCGCCTCAAGGAGACCGCCAGTGGTGGGGTGATTGCCTCTGGAGGCCATATCGAACGTCCCGTGTGTCTGGGCGACTGCCTCGAACGAGTGGATGAGCGCCACTTCCGGCTGATCGGCCGGCTTGCCAATCAGGTAAACATTGCCGGGAAACGCAGTTCGATCGAGTATCTGAACGCCACCCTGCGGGCGATCGACGGTGTGAAGGACGGCTTTTTCTTTCATCCACGCTCGACCAATGCCGAGGGCCGCCAGCCGGAGCGATTGGCCGCGGTGGTATGTGGTCCGGGACTGTCCGCCGACTCGGTTCGCCGCGCCCTGCGTGAACGACTCGACCCGGTCTTTCTGCCCCGCCCCCTGTTGCTCGTCGAGCAGATGCCGGTCAACGCCACCGGCAAAGTCACGCGGGATGCGCTGGACGCCCTGTTGACCGACAGCAACGATTCCGACCTCCAACAACGGGATGCGAGCTGATGAACGCGCCCAGCACCTTCTTGGCCGAGTGGACCCCGTCAGCGCAGACACCCGTGTTCGCCGGGCACTTCCCGGGCAACCCCCTGCTGCCCGGCAGCATGCTCCTCGATTGGGCCGTATCCGCGTACGCCCACGCGAATCATCGCCGTGTCTCGGATTGCAGCGTGCGACAGGCACGCTTTCTAGCACCCGCGCGCCCGGATGTGCCGCTTCGACTGGAGCATCAGCCCGCCCGGCGCGACCGCACGCGTTTGCAGGTCATGGCAATGCCCGCCAACGGTGAGCCTTACGTCGTGCTGGACGTGCTGCTCGACCCACCCCGTCGCGATGCCGAAGAGGTAGGGCCGTGAGCCAGCCCGATTCAGAACCCACCCAGTGGCATGCACGCCGGGAACGGGGGCACACTGCGCTGATCCGGTTGATGGTGTTCCTTTCGCTGCGCGTCGGTCGACGGATCAGTCGTCTGCTGCTCACTCCCATCAGCCTCTACTTCCTGTTGTTTGTCCCGGCCGCCCGACGCGCCAGTCGGGACTTTCTGCATCAAGTTTATGGCCGACCGCCGCGCCTGGGCGAGATCTACCGTCATTTCCATGCGTTTGCCAGCACCATCCACGACCGGGTGTTCTTTCTCAGCGGACGCTTCGATGCGTTCGAGATCGAGGTGGAAGGCGGTGAGCAGTTCGAACCACCCGAGTCGGCGATCCTCGTCGGGGCGCATTTCGGAAGCTTCGACGTCCTGCGGGCCATGGGTCGTGTCGAGCGCGATCTGTCCATCAGCATGATGATGTACCCGGAGAACGCCCAAAAGATTCAGCGCGTGTTGGCGGCCATCAACCCGGAGCGGGCGCGTGACATCATTCCACTCGGGCAAATCGACTCGATGCTCGAAGCCAGCGCTCGCCTCGACCAGGGGGAACTGATCGGCATGCTTGCCGACCGCAGCTTGGGCGGCGACCCGATGGGCACCCGCCCGTTTCTCGGGCGCCCGGCGGGTTTTGCCGTCGGCCCCTTTCGCATGGCCGCGATCCTCCGCCAGCGCCTGCTGTTGATGGCGGGCATCTACCTTGGCGACAACCGCTACCGGATTCACTTCGAGCCATTGGCCGATTTTCGCGAGGTGCCTCGACGTGAGCGCTCGATGGCCGTCGAGGCCGCCATGGATCGCTACGTCGAACGCCTTGAGGTGCTGGTGCGCGATCATCCCGACAACTGGTTCAATTTCTTCGACTTCTGGGCAGGCGCCCGGGACGACCCGGGACGGGAAACCAACTTGCAGGGAAACGTGTCCCCGACGAGTGACTCAGACGAGTCCCCGTCCACCAAGGCCTCACCCAAGGAGTGATCATGACCCTGTCGATCTGCCGACGTTTCGCCGTCTTGCTCCCGTTGATGCTGCCCCTCCCGACGTACGCCATGGACATTGAGGAGCTCGCCACCGCGCTGGCCGATCGTGGCGCGGACAGTACGGACTACCAGCAGACGCGCTATCTCGGCATTCTGGACGAGCCACTGGAATCCAGTGGCCGGCTCTCCTTCGAGCCCCCCGATCGGCTCGTTCAGGCACAACGTGAGCCCGAGGCACGCACCCTCACGCTCGACGGCGAGCAACTGACGTTCGAGGCCGACGGTCGCCGACGGGTCGTGCAACTGGATGATTCGCCCGAGGGTGCCGCGTTCGCCGACAGCCTGCGCGGCATCCTTAACGGTCGGATCGACGTGCTGCGCGAGGACTACGAGCTGGTCCTGAGCGAACGCCCGGGCGATGGTTGGCGATTGAACCTGTTGCCACTACGCGATGAACTGGCCGAGCGTATTCGGCGCATCGAGGTGATCGGACAGATCGAGGCCGGTGTGGCCGATGTCGAGCGATTGACGCTGGAATTCGCCAACGGCGACCGCAGCGTGATGCAACTCGGCCAGCATGGGAAACCCCCGCAGGATGACGGGTCCACGTCACCGTGAGTCCACGCCTCAATCATGCCCTGGTCCTCGGCCTGTGGCTGACGGTCGTGCTGCTGGCCATCTACTCGATCACACAGACGCGCTTCACGGCGGACATGTCTGCCTTCCTGCCGGCCTCGCCCAGCCCGGAGCAGCAACTGCTGGTGGATCAACTCCAGCAAGGCGCGGTCTCGCGCACCTTCCTCGTCGGAATCGAGGGCGGCACAGGTGAGCAGCGGGCCGAGGCCAGCCGGCAACTGCATGCCAACCTGGTCGATGACCCCAGCTTCGCCGCAATACAAAACGGCGATCGGGCCCACCACGAGCGGGCCCGGCAGTTCCTGTTCGAGCACCGCTATCTGTTGAGCCCGGCCATCGATCCCGAGCGGTTCTCCGTCGAGGGGCTGACCCGGGCGATCGGCGAGTCGATAAGCGATCTCAACTCGCCGTTGGGTGACGTCACCCGCGAGCTCTTCCCGCGCGATCCCACCGGTGAAATGCTGGCGTTGCTCGACCGCCACGATTCGAGCACCGGCCCGGCTGGCCCGGCTCGGTGCTGTGGCGTCTGGTCCTCGGACGATCAGTCGACCATGCTGCTGGTCGCGCAGGCGAGTGCGTCTGGCTCCGACACCGACGGGCTGGCGCGTGCCGCTCAACGCATTCAAGCCTCCTTCGATACGATCCGGCACGACATCGACCCGTCCCTGAACCTGGTGCTGGCCGGCTCACCGATGTTCGCCATCGAGACACGGGACCGCATCAAGGCCGAGGTCACCCTGTTCACGACCATTAGCGTGATCCTGGTGGCGCTGGTGCTGCTGCTCGCCTATCGCTCGCTGCCCGTCCTGCTAGCCGGGCTATTGCCGGTGGGTAGCGGGGTGGCTGTCGGCATTGCGGCGGTCGGATTGGGGTTCGATCAGGTACACGGCATCACGATCGGTTTTGGCACTGCCCTGATGGGCGAGGCGATCGACTACAGCATCTACTACTTCGTCCAGTCACGGCAGGCAGGCGTCAACAAGGCCGAACCAGATCACCAACCCGGGCACCCCGGGGCCGGCCAACGTGCCTGGCTCCGGGACTACTGGCCCACCGTGCGCCTTGGCCTGGTCACCTCGTTGATCGGTTTCGCCGCCCTGCTCTTCTCCGGCTTTCCGGGGCTGATGCAGATCGGGCTTTATGCAATGACCGGCCTGCTCACCGCGGCCTTGGTCACGCGCTACGTGCTGCCGATATTAGGACCTCGATTGCCCCGCGCGGACATCGCCGGGCTGGGTCGTTGGCTCGAGCGCCCGGTGGCCGGGATGCGACGCTTGCGACCGGTCGCCATGTTGCTTGGCGCTCTGGCCGTGATCGTGCTTGTTTTCCAGCAGGATGGGCTCTGGCGGGACACGCTTTCCGGGCTCGCCCCGATCAACCCCACGCTCGAAGCCGCCGACTCGCGCCTGCGTGAGGGACTCGGCGAGCCGAGTCCCCGTCACCTGATCGTGGTAAAGGGCGAAGACCGCGAGGCCGCGCTACGCGGGGCCGAGCGAGTTGCCGCGATACTGGACCAGCAGGTCGAGGATGGCCTGCTCGCCGGCTATCGTGCGCCGACCGAGACACTGCCCTCATTGGCCACCCAACGCGCGCGTCAGGCGGCCCTGCCGGCTGGCAAGGAACTGGCGCAACGCCTTGACCAGGCACTGGCCGGCCTGCCGGTATCACCCGACCGGCTACAAGGCTTCGTCGATGACGTCGTAGTGCAGAAAAACGCGGCGGCGATCGAGCTGGCGGATCTCGAGGGCACGCCCCTGTGGCTCGCGGTCTCCGGGCAATTGCCATCCGAGCAGGCGACAGGTCAAACCGTGGCCGTCATCACCCTGCAAACCGACACCGTCGGCCCGCAGGCATTGGCGGGGCTGCGCGAGGCGATCGCCCCGGTCGAATCCGCCGTGCTGATCGACCTGCTAACGGAATCGAATCGACTCTACGCCCGCTACCTCAACACCACGCTGACCGTGTCATTGGCAGGCGCCGCGGCAATCATCCTGTTGCTCCTGCTCGTCCAGGCAAGCCCCCGGCGCACGTTGCGCACCCTGCTGCCGATCACGCTCGCGGTTCTGCTGGTGGTGGCTGGGCACGCTTTATTTGGCGGGCAATTGACCCTGCTGCACCTGGTCGGCTTGCTGCTGGTCGCGGCGATCGGCTCGAACTACGCCCTGTTCTTCCAGCCGCCAGGCGATGGCAAAGTCGACGGCGACGGTAACGGGCTGGATGCGCGCACGCTGGCCTCGTTGACGCTGGCAACGACCACCACCGTCTGCGCCTTCGGTGTGCTGGCGTTCTCGTCGGTGCCCGTGCTGCAGGCCATCGGGGCGACGGTGGCCCCGGGGGCGCTCGCCGCCTGGCTGCTGGCCGCGATCTTCGCCGACCCGTCCACCCGCCCTGTGTCGGCGATGAAGAAACAACCCTGAGGTATGCCCCCTTGCCGACCGATCTGACCGCCCTCGATGGCCCGGCCATCTGCGCTCGCCTGCCGCATCACGGTGATGTCTGCCAGCTCGACCGGGTCGTGAGCGCTGACGAAACCCACCTCGTCGGCGAGACCCGGGCCCACCGGCGGGCCGACAACCCGCTGCGCGTCGGCGGTCAGCTGGGGGTCTTTGCCGGCGTGGAGATGGCTGGACAGGCGATGGCCCTGCACCTGGCGCTGCAGTCCAACGGCGAGGCGGCGGTCGGACAAGGCATGATCACGCGGGCCAATGGCCTGACCCCGCACGGGGATCGACTCGACGACCTGCCCGGTCCATTACGGATCACCGTGACCTGCGAGGCGCAGGCGGGGGAGATGGCGCGGTACGGGTTCACCCTGGCACACGAGGGCGCCGTGATCCTCGCCGGCGGGTTGTCCGTCTGGCTGACGGACGGCGTTTGACCGGCCGACGGATCAGAGACGCTCGGGATCGAAGTCGGTCAGGGCATATCCCGCCGCGCTGATCGCATCGAGCCATTGATCGAGGCACCCGGCGGTCAGATCGCGGATGTCGTGGAAAATCAAGACCACTGGTCGGCCCGATTGCTCGGCAAGGCGATATTCCCGCTCCAGCCGCGTCAATAGCGTGCGACGGACATCGTCGCAGTCCGCGCGGGGGTCGGCATCGCCCGTGGTCAGCCCGGCAAGGTCGGCAAAACCGGTCTGCGCGGTCGCCGCACGCCAAGCAGAGGTCCGTATCAGGTAGGGTGCCCGCGCCAGGCATGCCGATTGGCCACGCCATGCAGGCACCACGGTATCCGCCACCTGCTCCCACCCCCGTAGTTGCGCGACCACCCGCCGTCGGTTTCGATACCAGGGCCAGCGTGGCCAGAAGTGAGTGGCGCCATGATTGCCCAGCCAATG